>JBGSWY010000182.1:0-5027 GCA_041751715.1 Burkholderiaceae bacterium | reverse complement strand
TTGGTGCACGAAGTGACCAGCCCGCAGGCTTACGAAGGGCTGCGGCTGGCGGGGCGCACCCCGTGGCGCATCAGCTCGATCGTCGCCACGGCGGATCACAACACGCCGACGACCGGCTGGGAGCGGGGTTACGGCGGCATCGACGATCCGATCTCGAAGGAGCAGATCGTCACGCTCGATTCCAACATTCGCAGCTTTGGCGCTGCTGCGTACTTTCCGTTTCTCGACAAGCGCCAGGGCATCGTGCACGTGATGGGCCCCGAGCAGGGCGCTACCTTGCCCGGCATGACGGTCGTGTGCGGGGATTCTCACACCAGCACACATGGCGCATTCGGCGCGCTTGCGTTCGGCATCGGCACCAGCGAAGTCGAGCATGTGCTGGCCACGCAGACGCTGCTGACGAAAAAGGCCGCCAACATGCTTGTCAAGGTCGATGGCCGTCTGCCGACCGGCTGCACCGCGAAGGACATTGTGCTCGCTGTGATTGGTCGCATCGGCACCGCCGGCGGCACCGGCTACGCCATTGAATTTGCCGGCAGTGCGATTGCGGCGCTTTCGATGGAAGGCCGGATGACCGTGTGCAACATGGCGATCGAGGCCGGGGCGCGCGCCGGCATGGTCGCAGTCGACGAGAAGACGATCGACTATGTGCGCGGGCGTCCGTTTGCGCCCGCGGCGGAACAATTCGAGCAAGCCGCCAAGGTCTGGCGCACGCTGCGTTCCGATCCTGCTGCGAAGTTCGATCGCGCGATCGAGGTGCGTGCCGAGGAGATCAAGCCGCAGGTCACCTGGGGCACGTCGCCGGAAATGGTGACGACTATCGACGGCGCGGTGCCGGACCCAGAAGCGGAGCGCGACCCGGTCAAGCGTGAAGGGATCGAGCGCGCATTGACCTACATGGGTTTGCAGCCGAAGACGCGGGTGACCGGCATCTATCTGGACAAGGTATTCATCGGCTCATGCACCAACGGCCGCATCGAGGATCTGCGTGAGGCGGCATGGGTCGTCAAACGGCTCGGCAGAAAGGTGGCGCACAACGTCAAGCTGGCGATGGTGGTGCCGGGATCCGGGCTGGTAAAGGCGCAGGCCGAGCGCGAAGGGCTCGACAAGATATTCAGCGCCGCCGGCTTCGAGTGGCGCGAGCCCGGCTGCTCGATGTGCCTGGCAATGAACGCAGACCGGCTCGAACCCGGCGAGCGGTGCGCTTCGACCAGCAACCGTAATTTCGAAGGTCGCCAGGGAAGCGGCGGCCGGACTCACCTGGTTTCACCGGCGATGGCGGCGGCGGCGGCCATCGAAGGGCATTTCGCAGATGTTAGAAAGCTTCAATGACCACGACTTACCTGAGGAGACCGCAATGAAACTGTTGTTCATCATGCTTGCCACGGTATTCACGCTCGTAGCGTGCAATACGATGGAAGGCTTCGGCCGCGATGTCGAACGAACCGGCCAGAAGATTGAGGACAAAGCGAAGAAGTAACTTCGATGCAGAAGTTCGAAGTCCACAGCGGGCTGGTCGCGCCACTCGCACGCGCCAACGTCGATACCGACGCGATCATCCCGAAGCAGTTTCTTAAGTCGATCAGGCGGACCGGCTTCGGCCCGAACTTGTTCGATCAATGGCGCTATCTGGATCGCGGCGAGCCCGGTACGGATAACGCGAAGCGTCCGCTGAACACCGATTTTGTGCTGAACGATCCGCGCTACCAGGGCGCCTCTATCCTGCTGGCCGGCAAGAACTTCGGCTGCGGATCGTCGCGCGAGCACGCGCCGTGGGCGCTACTTCAGTTCGGTTTTCGCGCCGTCATCGCACCAAGTTTTGCTGACATCTTTTTCAACAACTGCACGAAGAATGGATTGCTGCCGGTGGTGTTGCCGCAGAGCGTGGTCGATCGCCTGTTCGACGAGGTTGCCGCGCACATCGGATATCGGCTGACGGTCGACCTGCCGCGCCAGCGCGTAGTCGAGCCCGATGGTGCCGAGCACCCATTCGAATTCGCGCCGTTTCGCAAGCACTGCCTTGTAAATGGACTCGACGACATCGAACAGACGTTGCGCCACAAGGACAAGATCGCGACGTTCGAGAAGAAACGGCTGACCGAACAACCCTGGCTCGCGAAGACGAGCTAGCTGCGCTGATGAACATCGCAGTATTGCCGGGCGATGGCATCGGCAAGGAGATCGTTGCCGAAGCCGTACGTGTGCTCGAAGCGCTGGGGGAGTCATTCGAGCTTGAGTTTGCCGATGTCGGCGGCGCGGCGTACGACGCGCTCGGCCACCCGCTGCCCGAATCGACGTTGAAGCTGGCGCGGGTGTCGGATGCGATTCTCTTCGGCGCGGTCGGCGACTGGAAATACGACACGCTCGAACGCCATCTCCGCCCCGAGCAGGCGATCCTCGGCCTGCGCAAGGAGCTGCGGCTGTTCGCTAATCTTCGTCCCGCGATCTGCTATCCCGAGCTGACGCAAGCGTCGAGTCTGAAGCCTGAGCTGGTCGCCGGTCTCGATCTTCTGATCGTGCGTGAGCTGACGGGCGACATTTACTTCGGGGAGCCTCGCGGCCGGCGCACCGCGCCGGATGGTGCCTTCGCCGGTGCGCCCGAGGCGTTCGACACGATGCGCTATACCAGGCCGGAAGTCGAACGTATCGCACGCGTTGCGTTCGAAGCGGCGCGTAAACGCAAGCGCAGGGTCACCAGCGTCGACAAGGCCAATGTGCTCGCTACATCCCAGTTGTGGAGAGAAGTGGTAGCGGAGATACACGCGCACTATGCGGACGTAGCGCTGGACCACATGTACGTCGATAACGCCGCGATGCATTTGGTGAAAGCGCCGAAGAGCTTCGACGTGATCGTCACCGGCAACATGTTCGGCGACATCCTGTCGGACGAGGCGGCGATGCTGACCGGATCGATCGGTATGCTGCCGTCGGCATCGCTGAACGACCGGGGGCAGGGCCTGTACGAGCCGTCGCATGGCAGCGCGCCTGACATTGCCGGCCAGGGCATCGCCAATCCATTAGCGACGATTCTCTCGGCGGCGATGATGTTGCGGTATTCGCTGAACCGCCCGGAACAGGCAGAGTGCATCGAGACCGCGGTCAAACGTGCGCTGGCTGGTGGAGTGCGGACGCCCGACACCTGGAGCGAAGGCATGCGCAAGGTCGGCACGCGCGCCATGGCCGACGCCGTTATCGCTGCATTGTAAGTAGAGGAATCATGAAGGTCGGAATCATTGGTTGGCGCGGCATGGTCGGCTCGGTGCTGATGCAGCGCATGAGCGCGGAAAGAGACTTCGAGCTGTTCGACTCGGTGTTCTTCAGCACCTCGAACGCCGCGGGGGATGCGCCGACGGTCAAGCGCGGCGAACGCACACTGAAAGATGCCGCTGACCTCAATGCGCTCGCCGCATGCGACACGATCCTGACCGCGCAGGGGGGCGATTACACAAACGACGTCTTTCCAAGACTCCGCGCGGCCGGTTGGAGCGGGTATTGGATCGATGCCGCCAGCGCCCTGCGCATGAGCGGCGACGCGGTGATCATGCTGGATCCGGTGAACCTGCCGGTGATCAAGGACGCACTTGCACGCGGCGTCAAAAACTATATCGGCAGCAATTGCACGGTGGGATTGATGCTGCTGGCGCTCGACGGTCTGCTCAAGGCGGACTTGATCGAGTGGGTCAGCGCAATGACCTATCAGGCTGCGTCCGGCGCGGGTGCACCACAAATGCGCGAGTTGATCGAGCAAATGGGGCAGCTGCATGCTGCCGCGCGTGATTTGCTGACCGACCCGGCGTCGGCCATTCTTGAGATCGATCACGCGGTTTCGATGAGCTTGCTTTCAGACCAGCTTTCCGCACGCAGCATCGGCGCGCCGCTCGCCGGCAGTCTGATTCCGTGGATTTACACCGATCTTGGCGACGGTATTAGCGGCGAGGAACGCAAGGCGGGTGCCGAGGCCAACAAAATTCTTGGCCGGCCGGCGATGGGCGAGCCCGGCTCATTGATCGTCGAGGGACTTTGTGTACGCATCGGCGCTATGCGTTGCCATAGCCAGGCACTCACCATCAAGCTGCGCGCCGACCTGCCGCTATCCGAGATAGAGAGGATTCTGGCAGATGCAAACGAATGGGTGACCGTCATCCCGAACAATCGTGAAGAAAGCATTCGCGCACTGTCGCCTGCGAAAGTCAGCGGCACGATGAGCATTCCGATCGGCCGTTTGCGCAAGCTCGCGATGGGACCTGAATACGTCTCCGCGTTTACCGTTGGTGATCAATTGTTATGGGGCGCTGCTGAGCCGTTGCGACGCATGTTGCGATTGCTGCTCGGCAGGTTGTGAGCGCACCGACTGCACCGTATGACCGCTTCCCATTTCTCACATAAAGGCGTGACTTACCGCTATTTCTAAGCTTGCGACCGTAAGTCCATGATGTTATGTTCGAAAAACGTTGCATCCCTTCAGGGGGCGGAATGCCATCCCATAATAAATTTGCGCGCGCGCCCCTATGGTGCGCGCTTTCACTTGCGCTGGGTCTCGCGGTCATCAGCCCGCAGATCAACGCCGCAGGGCTTGGACGCCTGACCGTTACCTCGGGCCTCGGGCAGCCGCTTCGCGCGGAACTCGAAGTGACCTCGATCGGTCGCGACGAGCTGCCGACACTGCAGGTGAGGATGGCGCCGTTAACGGCGTTTCGCGCGGCCAATCTGGAATTCAATCCGGCGCTGACCAACCTTCGTTTCGGGCTGGACAAACGCCCAGACGGTAGCTACTTCGTGCGCATCAATTCTGCGATGCCGGTCAATGAGCCGTATCTGGATCTTATGGTCGAGCTCACATGGGCCACTGGGCGCGTGATTCGCGAGTACACCGTGCTGCTCGATCCGCCTTCGCTCCGCGCAGACGCTCCGGTCATACCGCCGGTGGCGGCCGCATCGACTCCGTCTGCGCCTTCGGTCCTGCCACCTACGACGCGGCCATCGGCTGCGCCGTCGGTCCCGAGCAGTCCGGGCCCAGCGACGACCCC
>JBGSWY010000181.1:0-2540 GCA_041751715.1 Burkholderiaceae bacterium | reverse complement strand
GCCCGTGCTTGCCGGGTTGCCGCATCTGCCGGGCGTATATCGCATGATTGCTGCCGATGGCGCGGCGTTGTATGTCGGCAAGGCACGCGACCTGCGCAAGCGTGTGTCGTCGTACTTCAACAAGAACGTCGGACCGTGGACCGGCCACATGCTGGCGCGGGTCGCGCGCATCGAAACGACGGTCACGCGCTCGGAGGCGGAGGCGCTGCTGCTCGAGAACACGCTGATCAAGTCGCTCGCGCCACGCTACAACGTGGTGTTTCGCGACGACAAGTCGTATCCGTATCTGAAATTCACCGCGCACAAGTTTCCGCGCATTGCGTATTACCGGGGCGCGGTCGATCGGCGCGCGCAATACTTCGGTCCGTATCCGAATGCGTGGGCCGTGAAGGACAGCATTCAGCTGCTGCAGAAGGTGTTTCGGCTGCGCACCTGCGAAGACACGGTGTTTGCCAATCGCTCGCGGCCGTGCCTGCTGCACCAGATACAGCGGTGCAGCGCGCCGTGCGTCAAGCTGATCGAGCCGGACGCCTATGCGCAGGATATCGATCGCGCAGTACGTTTTCTGCGCGGACAGACCGACGACATCATGCGCGAGCTCGAAGATCGCATGCACCAGTTGTCCATTGACCTGAAGTTCGAGCAGGCCGCGGGCGTCCGCGATCAGATCGGAGCACTGGCGAAAGTGCTGCATCAGCAAGCCGTCGACACGACCGGCTCCGACGCCGATGCCGACGTACTCGCGGTGGTGACGGACGGCACGCAAGCGTGCGTCAATCTGGCGATGATCCGCGGCGGCCGCCATCTCGGAGACAAGCCGAACTTTCCGGCGCGCAGTGCTGGCGGCACCGAACCGGCAGAGATTCTCGAAGCATTCATCTCGCAGCACTATTTGACACAGCCGGTGCCGCCAACGCTCGTGGTTAACGCCGACGTCGAGGTTGACGAGCTCTCGGCGATGTTGTCGGAAGCGAGCGGGCGCAAGGTTCTGATGGTGCGTCACCCGCAGGAGCAGCGGCGCCGGTGGCTCGAGATGGCGGAAGCCAACGCGCGGCTCGCGCTGGCGCGGCGCCTGGCTGAAGAAGGTTCCCAGAACACACGCACGCGCGCCCTGATCGACGCGCTGGCCTTGGAGCTCGGCGACGAAGACGCAGACAAGCTGAGGGTCGAGTGCTTCGACGTCAGCCATACGTCGGGCGAGGCCACGCAGGCATCGTGCGTGGTGTACGCCGAACACAAGATGCGGCCATCGGAATACCGGCGCTACAACATCGAAGGCGTCGAGGCCGGTGACGACTACGCAGCGATGCGCCAGGTATTGACGCGCCGCTTTTCGCCGGTAGCGCGAGGCGAAAGCCGGCTGCCTCATCTGGTGCTGGTGGACGGCGGCAAGGGCCAGGTGATGGTGGCGCATCAGGTCTTTGTCGAACTCGGGCTCGATCCATCGGTGCTGGTCGGTGTTGCAAAGGGCGACGAGCGCAAGGTGGGCCTCGAAGAGTTGGTGTTTCCCGACGAGCGTCCGCCGCTGCTGCTCGGGCGGGAGTCGCAAGCGCTGCTGCTGATTGCGCAGATTCGCGACGAGGCGCACCGCTTCGCGATCACCGGCATGCGGGCGCGCCGCGCGAAAAGCCGAAACACGTCGCAGCTCGAAACACTGGAAGGCATCGGGCCCAAGCGGCGCCAGAAGCTGCTGGCGCGCTTCGGCGGCGTGCGCGGCCTCTCCGCCGCATCGATCGACGACATTGCGAACGTCGAAGGCGTTTCACGTAAGCTGGCCGAGCGAATTTACGCGCAACTGCATGGCCAGCCCTCCCACTAGTCGCTCCACCAGCTTCAACGTTCCGATGGCGCTCACCTGGGCGCGCATCGCGATGATTCCGCTTGTCGTAGGTGTCTTCTATCTGCCCGACAGCTGGCTTGGGCCGCACTGGAAAAACGTCACCGCGTGCTGGCTGTTCATCTTTGCCGCCGTCACAGATGCATTCGATGGCTACATCGCGCGCAGATACGGCATGGTCAGCAAGCTCGGCGAATTTCTCGATCCGGTCGCTGACAAGCTGATGGTCAGTGCGGCGCTGATCGTTTTGATCGCGCTTGGTAGGGTGGACTTGTTCGTGGCGCTGGTCATCATCGGTCGCGAGATAGCGGTATCCGCCCTGCGCGAGTGGATGGCGAAGATCGGCAAATCGAGCAGCGTGGCCGTCAACTCGATGGGCAAGATCAAGACCATCGCGCAGATGATCGCGATTCCGATGCTGCTGTTTCACGATCGGCTGTTCGGCATCATCGACCTGCATCTGATCGGCACGCTCCTGATCTACATCGCGGCAGTGTTGACCGTGTACTCGATGCTGATTTATGTGAAGCTCGCATGGCCTCATCTGCGCGATCGGAAGCAGTGAGATTTCGTTATACTTCGCGGCCTCGTGCGGGAATAGCTCAGTTGGTAGAGCGCAACCTTGCCAAGGTTGAGGTCGAGGGTTCGAGACCCTTTTCCCGCTCCAGATTCAGATGAGGGGAAGCCGCCGCGCTTCCCCTTG
>JBGSWY010000180.1:0-2652 GCA_041751715.1 Burkholderiaceae bacterium | reverse complement strand
GATTCGGGCAACCGGCCTGAGTTAAGCAGCGCCTGAATCGCCCTGATCGCCTGATCGTTATTGCCGCCCGACAGCGCGGCAGAAGCGCGCATCTGTTCCAGCAAAAACTTTTCGTTTGCCGTGAGGTTGGAGATCGAATCGACCTCGCGCAGCCTGGCCAGCGCTTCGGAGTATTTTCTTGCCTTGATCAGATCGCGTGCTGCCTGCAGCGGCCGGCCGACTTCGCCGCGAATCGCATCTTGCGCGTGCGCGGTCGACCAGGTGAGGCTGCCATCGCTCGCAGGCTGCAACCCGAACGCAGCAGCAATCGCCGCTGCTGCCAGCGTCATGCGAAACGACTTGTCTGCCAACGCTCTTGCTCTACTTCGCATCGACTACCTCCAGCTAGCGCACAAACTGCTCGTTGCCGACCAGGCCGAGCTTGGTCACGCCGAGCCGCTGGGCGGCGGCCATCACCATCGCCACGTCCCTGTACTCGGCGAGCTTGTTCGGGCGCAAATGAACCTCTGGCTGTACCGGCATCGCTGCCGCGCCGGTCAAACGCTCTTCGAGCGCGGCCCGGTTCGCAAGGATCTCGCCGTTCCAGTAGATCGTGCCGTCGAAATCGACGTCGACCGTGATCACGACCGGCTGCTCGAGCGGCGGCGGTGGCGTGCCGATCGGCATGTTCAGATTGACCGAGTGCAGCTGGATCGGAATCGTGATGATCAGCATCACCAGTAGTACCAGCATCACGTCGATCAACGGCGTGGTGTTGATATCGATCATCACTTCCGGATCCCCGGAGCCGCTGCCGGTGCCTACGTTCATTGACATTGTGTTCTCCCGAGGCCGGTCAGTTGCGAGGGGGCGGTTCGGTCACAAAGCCGATCTTCTGGATCGACGCCCGCTGCGCAGTAAACACGACGCGTCCGACGAACTCGTAACGACCGGCCAGATCGCCGCGAATATGAACCTCCGGCTGCGGCACCATCTTCGCTATCTTCGCGAGCCGGTTGAACAAGTCGTCCTGGTCCTTTATCAACACCATGCCCCAGTAAACGTCGCCATCCTTGGTCACCGCCAGCTCGATGTTCTCGGGCTTGGTCTGCCGCGGAACGTTGCTCTCTTGCGGCAACTGCAACGCGATCGACTGCGTCACCACCGGAATCGTGATCAGAAAGATGATCAGCAGCACCAGCATCACGTCGACCAGCGGCGTGGTGTTGATGGTCGAGATCGCTTCGTCTTCAGCGCCTTCGGAAGGTCCGATACTCATTGCCATAACTTGGTTCCTCTTTGCCTGGACGCGACAAACCCTTAACGGGACGGCGCCGCCGTACGCGCCTCAGGGCGACGTCCCAGCAACACGGCGTGCAGGTCGGCGCCGAAAGTGCGCACTGCATCCATCGCCACCTTGTTGCGGCGAACCAGCCAGTTGTAGCCCATCACCGCCGGCACCGCGACTGCCAGACCGATGGCGGTCATGATCAGCGCTTCGCCGACCGGCCCGGCTACCTTGTCGATCGACGCCTGGCCGGCGATGCCGATCGCGGTCAGCGCGTGATAGATGCCCCAGACCGTGCCGAACAAGCCAACGAATGGCGCGGTCGAGCCGACAGTAGCGAGAAACGCGAGCCCATCCTGCGTGCGGCTTTGCACCGTATCGACCGAGCGCTGCACCGACATCGTGACCCACTGGTTCAGATCGATATTCTCGGTGAGCGCCCCTTCATGATGTTCGTTGGCATCGAGCCCGGTTTCGGCGATGTAGCGGTAAGCGCTTTTCTTGTCGAGCCGCTTGGTGCCTTCGCGCAGCGACGGCGCCTTCCAGAATGCAGTGCGCACATCGCGCGCTTCGCGCATCAGCTTGTACTGCTCCCATAGCTTCACGAACAGGATGTACCAGCTTCCCATCGACATGATCACCAGGATGATCAACGTACCCTTCGACACCCAGTCGCCCTGACGCCAGATCGCTTCGAGCCCATACGGGTTCTCGACTTCCTGCGTTTCGATCACGGCTTTCATCGGCGGCGCCGGGGGGACCGGCGTTACAACGGGGGCCGGCGGCTCTGTGGGTGCAGCTTGCGTGGGTGACGTTTGCGTATCAGCGGGCGGAATCAATACCGGCGGCGCCTTTGCTGGATCCTGCTGCGCCATCGTCAGACTGGGCGCCAGTCCTGCAACCACCAGAATCGCGGCGAGCACGGCCGCGTGGCGATGAAAAAACCTGATCATTGAAATTCTCCTTGTAGAAGATTGTGTGGCTGACGCCTTTGCCCGCATTGCCTTGTGAGTGAGTCGAGCCTGTCGTTACTCAATTGAGTTTAAAACTGAACGGGAGCTGCACCCGGACGTCGCGGCCCTGGCCCTTGCAGGAAAGCCGCGTCTGCACCGCTGTTGTCACCGGACGATTGAAAACACGATTCGACGAACTCTTGATCACGAAATCGCGAATCTGCCCATTGGCGGTAACCGTAAATTCGGTCAACACCTCGCCCTGAATACCGTCCAGCTGAGCTTCGCGCGGATACGCGACCGACAGCGCTTCGCGATAGTTCGGACACACCACCGTTGCGCTTTGCACTGCCGGTGGTGCCGGCGCGGGCGCCGGTGGCGGCGGTGGCGCGATCACGGGTGCCTGCGGCGCCGGCGGCGGCTCCGGTGTGA
>JBGSWY010000179.1:0-2309 GCA_041751715.1 Burkholderiaceae bacterium | reverse complement strand
ATGGCGCTGCGCGTTGGTTACCCAACCTGGCCCAGAAGCAAACCAGTGCAGCGTCTAACCGGTATTAAGCGGCTAGAGCAAAACGCTCGTCGTTCGCGTTTGTAGTGTTCCAGATGGATTTACGAGGTGACTGGTCCTCGGCATGCCCTGAGATCCTTCACGACCCGCGTCGAAGCCAGGTCGCCCCCAAAGGAAATCTGATTGTACGTGCCAGATGCGTCACTTCAGCGAGAAATCAACCCGCGTTTTGGCGCCCTGATCCTTGATTCCGTCGGCGGTGAGCTTCGGTTCGACCAGGAACAGGCGTTCACGCGAAATCTTGCCTTCGCTTTCCAGAACGTTACGCACGGCTGAAGCGCGCTGGTTGGCGAGCGCGCGCAGATCTTCCGGCGTCACGGCGAGGTTGGCGCGGATCAGGGCTTCCATTTCCGCCGGCGGCAGCGATTTCGCCATGCCGATGAAATTACGCGGCTTGTCCGGAATCTTTTCTTCGGAGTAGACCGCTGCAATCAGCGCGGGCCGCTCGTTGTCGGCGATCGCTACCTTCGCCGCATCCACTGACTCGCCGCCGGCCCGCACCAGTTGCCTGACTTTCACCGCTCTCAGTTTGGCGTCGTACTTTGCGCTCAGTATGCCGGCTGTGTCGGTGGCCGGATCGACTCTGCCGATGATGTCGAGGCGTAGTCCGGGCCGGTCGCTCAGCGCTTTCGCCAGCGCTTCAAGACGCTTCGTTTGCGCCGCAGTCAGCGTCGCCGCTCCCGACCCAAACTCGATGTAGCCCAACTCTTCGCCGCCGCCGAACGCGGCTGCCAGCAGTGAGAACGGCGCAGTCACGATCCTGGCTAGCACATTGACGATCACCTGCACGATCAGTCCACCGATGGAAAATTGCGGATCGTTCAAGGTGCCGGAGATCGGCAGATTGATATCGATCTCGCCGCGCCTGTTCTTCAACAGCGACACTGCGAGCAGCACCGGCAGCTTGGTGGCGGTCGGACTTTCGACGCGTTCACCGAACGTCAACTGATCGAGGAACACGCGGTTCGATGCCGTCAGTTTCTGTTCCTCGATCTTGTACTTCACGTCCATCGACAGTTTGCCCTTGATGATCGGATAGCCTGCGTACTTGACCGAGTAGGAAGTCAGGCGCGGCAGGTCCACTCCTTTGGTGCTTCCTTCGATGTCGAGAAACACCGTAGGCGCGAGCGGGTTCAGGCGGCCGCCGATTTGCAGCGGCGCTTCATCGTCGATCTTGCCGGTGAGCGTCATCGTTGCCGGTTCTGCGCTGTCGGAAGCCAGGGTGGTGACGCTACCGCCCAGGCCGGTGATGTTGGCGGTGAAGTTCGGCTTGACGAAGTTGTCCGTGAAGTTGACGTTGCCGCGCGCGAGCTCGATGCTCGCAATGCGGATTGTTGTGCGTGGCTGGGCTGTGGCGCCAGCACCGGCCGGCGATGTAGCGCTTGCGACATTCGCCTGCGCCGGCGCGGCATCGCGCCTGACCAGATCGAGCAGATTCAATCGTCCCTGATCGGAAACGATCACGCGTGCAAAGAAGTCGTTCAACGCGATCTTGCCGAGGTCGACGACCGGCGGTCCATCGCCGAGTTTGACCGCCACCTTGTCAATATCGAGGGCCTGCCACCTGAGCAGGTCGTTCGAAGCGCCGTCGAGTGCGTGAAAGTTGGAAAGACGTGCGCTGCCGTTATAGGTGGCACGCCAGGCAGCGCCGGCTTTCGGCTGGCTGGCGGTCAGTGTGCCCCGAACGGAAACCTCGGCACTCGCCAGATCGCCGTCGATTCGCGCCGCCAGGTACGGGCGCAGAGCGGCCACATCCAGGTTGCGGGCGTCGACGCGAACGCTTGCGCTTGGCATATCCCAGCGCGCACCGCCGTTGACAGCCAGCGTTCCTCCGCTGCCGAAACGCGTGCGCAGCGCAAATTCAGCACGCTCCGAGCCGTCGCCAACGATGTTGCGCACCGTCCCCGCGATCGCGGACGCGCGCAGGCTGACTACCGGGTCGATTGCGAGATCTTCGAACTGCACATCGCCGCGCGCAATTTCGATCTCACGAACCGCCATGGTCCAGGGCGAATGATCTGCAGCCCGCGGCTGCAGATCATTCGCGGGCTGCTTGGCGGGCTGCCTAACCACGCGAGCCCAGTTGATCGCGCCGTCGGATAACCGCCTGACCACGGCCCGTGGTGCATCGAGCGAGACTTTCGCGAGTGTGACGACGCGGCGCGCGAAATCAACCTCGCCGCCTTCGACCGAGAGCCGGGCGATGTTTAGCGTCGCGCCTGCGGCGGTCG
>JBGSWY010000178.1:0-4727 GCA_041751715.1 Burkholderiaceae bacterium | reverse complement strand
CCACGGCATGTACCTGTACTCAGCGGCGGAAACGCTTGGCGTATCGCGTGACGAGCTGATCGAAGCCTTGCACACCGGCAAGGCCAAGTATTCATCGATCTTCAACTACCCGACGAAGACGTGGGCCGATATCGGCGTCGTGGGCTGGCTAGTCGACGGCGCGGCGATCATGAATCAAATTCCGTTGACGCGCTGCTCATACGGGCCGTACGCACGCGCGATGATTCGCGTCTGCAAGGAAGAGTCGTTTCATCAGCGGCAAGGCTACGACCTGTTGCTGACGTTGATGAAGGGCTCCGACGATCAGCGCGCGATGGTGCAGGACGCCGTAAATCGCTGGTGGTGGCCGTCGCTGATGATGTTCGGCCCGCACGACAGCGAATCGACCAACAGCGGCGATTCGATGAAGTGGGGCATCAAGCGCATCAGCAACGATGAGCTGCGGCAGAAGTTTGTCGACGCGACGGTGCCGCAGGCGCAACTGCTCAGCGTGACTGTGCCCGATCCCGACTTGAAGTTTGACGAAGCAAGCGGCCATTGGAAGTTCGGCCCGATCGATTGGGCAGAGTTCTGGAATGTCGTCAACGGCAACGGCCAGTGCAACGAGGAACGCCTGGCCGATCGCGTCAACGCATGGAACGACGGCGCCTGGGTGCGTGAGGCGGCGCTGGCGCATGCGGAAAAGCGGCGCCGCCGCGATTGCGTTGCTGCCTAGGAAACGGCAAGTGGAACGCAAGGAGTGGCCGCTATGGGAGGTTTTTATCCGGAGCCGCAACGGCCTCGACCACAAGCATTGCGGCAGCCTGCATGCGGCCGACGCATCGATGGCGCTGAAAAATGCACGCGATGTGTTCACTCGGCGCATGGAGGGAGTCAGCGTGTGGGTGGTGCGTGCCGATCACATCGTCGCCAGCGATCCGGATGCCAAGGCCGAGATGTTCGATCCGGCCGCAGACAAGATCTACCGTCATCCGACGTTCTACACGTTGCCCGATGAAGTCGGACATATGTGATGGCGATGCAGCCACACCCATCCGTCGTTCCCGCGCAGGCGGGAATCCATGCGGCGGCGGCAAAGACACTGGATTCCGGTTTGCACGGGAATGACGAGCAGCACCTCGACTACATCCTGCGCATCGCGGACTCGTCGCTGATCCTCGGCCATCGGCTGTCCGAGTGGTGCGGCCATGGACCGGTGATCGAAGAAGACATTGCGCTGACCAACGTCGCGCTCGATCTGGTAGGCCAGGCACGCCTGCTGTATGCGCATGCCGGCACGCTCGAAGGCAGGGATCGAAACGAAGACCAGTTGGCGTTCACGCGGAGCGCGGACGAATTCCGCAACGTGACGATCGTCGAGCTGCCAAACGGGGACTATGCGCATACGATCGTGCGCAGCTTCCTGTTTACCGTGTTTCAGCGCGAATTGTGGGTGGCGCTGGCATCGTCTACCGATGCACAGCTCCAGCAGATTGCCGGCAAGAGCCTGACAGAGACGCGGTATCACGTGCAGCACGCTTCCGACTGGACCATCCGGCTGGGCGACGGGACCGAGGAATCGCATGCGCGCATGCAGCGCGCGCTCGATGCATTGTGGCCATTCACGGCGGAGCTCTTCAGCGCTTCGACCATCGATGACGCCGCTGCCAAAAGCGCGCTTGGCCCCGCCTGGTCGGCGCTCGAAGCTCCGTGGCAAGCGGCAGTGCGCCCGGTGCTCGATATCGCAACGTTGCATATCCCGCAGCGAACCTCGTTTTCATCGCGCGGCAAGGAAGGGATGCACAGCGAGCACATGGAACCTCTGCTCGCCGAGATGCAGACTCTGCAGCGCGCCTACCCGAATTGCAATTGGTGACCCGTTGATGACGATGGCGCCCAGGTATCACACGTTGCGCATCGCCGAGGTTCGGCACGAGACGCCCGAGTGCATCAGCGTGAAGTTCGACGTTCCGCCCGAGCTCGCGCCCGAGTACCGGTTCGTGCAGGGCCAGCATCTCGGCTTGCGCACCACGCTCGGCGGCGAAGAGCTGCGCCGCTCGTATTCCATCTGCTCCGGCATCGATGACGGCGAGATCCGCGTCGCGATCAAGAAAGTAGGCGGCGGAAAATTCTCGCACTGGGCCAATGAGGTGCTGAAGCCCGGCGATCCGATCGATGTCATGACACCCGAGGGCCGTTTTTTTACGGCGCTCGATCCAGCCAAAGCCAGGCACTACGCGGCCTTTGTCGCCGGCAGCGGGATTACGCCGGTGTTATCGCTGATTCGCACCACGCTGGCGCGCGAGCCGAAGTCGCGCTTCACGCTGGTCTACGGCAACCGCCGGCAGTCGTCGGTAATGTTTCACGAGACGCTGGAGGACCTGAAGGACCGCTACCTGACACGCTTTCGGTTGTACAACGTGTTCTCGCGCGAAGCCCAGGACGTCGAACTGTTCAACGGCCGCATCGACGCCGCGAAGGTGACTCAGTTTCTCGAGTCGCTGGTGCCGGCCGATACGATCGACGAGGCCTTTATCTGCGGGCCACAGACGATGATCGACGAAGTCGAGGTCGCGCTGATTGCCGCCGGTGTGCCCGCACGTCATGTGCACGTGGAGCGCTTTGGTATTCCGGGCGAATCGGCGCAGGTCATCGATGATGCCGAAGCTGCCCAGTCGCACATCGAGCTGATCGTCGATGGCGTCCGGCGCGAAGTGGATTTCATGCCGGGGCAGCATTCGATTCTCGATGCCGGCCGCGCCGCGGGCATCGATCTGCCGTTTTCCTGCCAGGGCGGCATGTGCAGCACGTGTCGCGCCAGGGTGATCGAAGGGAAGGTCAGGATGGCGAAGAACTACGCGCTCGAGCAGCATGAAGTCGCCGAAGGTTTCGTATTGACCTGCCAGTCGTATCCGCTGACCGAGCGGGTCGTGGTTTCGTACGACGCGAGGTAACCGTGGCGCGCACCAAGGCGGCGGGATTCGACAAACAACGCGCGGCAATTCGCGATGCTGCTGCGCGCCAGTTTGCCGACAAGGGTTACGCCGCCGCGTCGATTGCCGACATCGCGCAGGCGTGCGGCGTATCCAAGACGCTGATGTATCACTACTACCAGGACAAGGAGCATTTGCTTGCCGACATTGCCGAAAGCTACATCGAGCGGCTGCAGGCCATCATCGATCGCGTTCGCGACGAGGCGTTGCCGCCGCCCGCGCACTTGCGGCGCCTGATCGAACTGTTCATGGCCGAGTACGAGCATTCGGCGGCGCGCCATCGCGTGCTGGTGCAGGACGTCAAGTACCTGCAGCGCGTGCATCGTGCGCGCGTGCTGGCCAAGGAGCGGCTGGTCGTGCGCGGCTACGCCGATGTCGTGGCGAAGCTTGCGCCGGAGGCCGATCGCACCGCGTTGATCAAGCCGCTGACGATGATCCTGTTCGGCATGATCAACTGGACGTTTACCTGGTTCAAGGATCGCGGCCCTTTGACCTACGCTGAGATGGCGCCGGTCGTGGCGGATCTGTTTTTGGGCGGAGTCGCGCGCGTACGCACGCCGGTGCAGAAAGGCGCTCGACGCACTCGCACAGGCGTAGGCGCTCCGATCAGGGCGACGGCATGAGTGCCCGGTCCGCTCTGCTGGCTCATAGCTCCCATCTTGCGGGACAGCGCGCAGCGCGTAGGGCGCACCCATGAGCGAAGCTTTCCTGTGCGATGGAATCCGCACTCCGTTTGGTCGCTACGGCGGTGCGTTGTCCAGCGTCCGGGTCGATGATCTCGCCGCGCTCCCGCTGAAGGCATTGGTTGCGCGCAATGCGCGCGTCGACTGGGCGGCACTCGACGACGTTTATTACGGCTGCGCGAACCAGGCCGGCGAAGACAATCGCAACGTCGCACGCATGGCGGTGCTGCTGGCCGGGTTGCCGATCGACGTTCCGGCCGCGACCGTCAACCGCCTGTGCGGCTCCAGCATGGACGCAGTGGGCATCTGCGCGCGCGCGATCCGTGCTGGCGAAGCCGAGCTCATGATCGCCGGCGGCGTCGAAGGCATGTCACGCGCGCCGTTCGTGATGCCGAAGGCCGAAAGCGCATTCTCACGCAGCAACTCGGTATTCGACACGACGCTCGGCTGGCGCTTCGTCAACGCGCAGATGAAGGCGCAGTACGGCATCGACTCGATGCCGGAAACGGCAGAGAACGTCGCCGCGGAATTCGGCGTTGCGCGTACCGACCAGGATGCTTTCGCACTGCGTTCGCAGCAGCGTTACACCGCCGCCCACACGCGCGGATTTTTCAACGAAGAAATCGTTCCAGTCACGGTTCCCGGCAGGAAGAGCGAATCGGTCATCATCCAGGACGAACACCCGCGCGCAACCACGCTCGATGCGCTCGCCAGATTGAAGGGCGTGGTCCGGCCCGACGGCACGGTAACGGCAGGCAACGCTTCCGGCGTCAACGACGGCGCGGTGGCGCTGCTGATGGCAAGCGAGAAGGCTGTCGGCAAGTACGGGTTGAATCCGATCGCACGGCTGCTCGGCGTCGCGACCGCCGGCGTGGCGCCGCGCATCATGGGAATCGGGCCGGCACCGGCAACGCAGAGGCTGCTTGAGCGTCACAAGCTGAAGATTGCGGACATCGATGTGATCGAATTAAATGAAGCATTCGCGGCGCAGGCACTGGCGGTCACGCGGCAGCTCGGGCTGGCTGACGATGCGCCGCACGTCAACCCGAACGGCGGCGCGATTGCGCTCGGC
>JBGSWY010000177.1:0-3223 GCA_041751715.1 Burkholderiaceae bacterium | reverse complement strand
CACCATGAACGATGCCACCGTGGAGATCAGCACGGCGACAATGGTGACGATGTGCGCTCCGGTGCGGCCGATCATCTTTCCGCCTAGACCGGCGATCAACGCTCCGATCAGCGGTGCCAGCGGCACCAATAGATAAAGGGTGCGCACCGCTAACCCTTCAGCAGATCCAGCTCTTGCACATCGATCGTCGACAGGTTGCGGAACAGCACCACCAGGATCGCCAGCCCGATCGCAGACTCCGCGGCAGCAACCGTCAGGATGAAGAATACAAACACCTGACCGTGGTAATCGCCCAGATAGTGCGAGAACGCGACGAAGTTGATATTGACCGCGAGCAGCATCAACTCGATCGCCATCAACAGCACGATCAGGTTCTTGCGGTTCAGAAATATGCCGACCACGCTGATCGCGAACAACAGCGCGCCTACACCCAGATACCAGGACAGCGATACCACGACGTTTCCCCTTCTTTAGTTGTTCTTGTGCCCGGCCCTGTCTTCAACGCTTGCGCCCCCGGTCGCTGCGCGCCCGCCCACCGCGGGGGCATGCGATGAGCTCGGGGCGGCCCGGCGCTCATCGCTGGCGCTCGCCATCGTTACCAGCCGCACCCGATCTGTGCTGCGCGCCTGGACCTGGCGTGATGGATCCTGGCTCTTCGCATCCTTGCGTCCTCGCAGCGTCAACGAGATCGCCGCGATGATCGCTACCAGCAGAATCACGCCGGCGATTTGCAGCGGAAACACATACTCGGTAAACGTCAGCATGCCGAGCGTGCGGGTGTTATCGGCGCTGGCAATGCCGGGGCCCGGCTGCGTCATGTCCTGCCAACGCGGCTGCGACAGCACTAGCCACATCTGCAGCACGATTAGCGCGGCAACGCCAAACCCCCACGGGGCGTTGCGCCAGAATCCCTGTCGAAACTTGTCGATATTGATGTCGAGCATCATCACGACGAACAGGAACAGCACCATGACCGCGCCGACGTACACCAGCACCAGCGCGATCGCGAGGAACTCCGCGCGCAGCAGGATCCATAGCGCTGCCGCCGAGAAAAAGGCAAGCACGAGGAACAGCACGGCATGTACGGGGTTGCGCGCGGTGATCACGCGCAGCGCAGCCAGCAGCATCACGCCGGAGAAGATCAGAAACAGGACCGATTGAGCGTCCATTATCGATAGGGAGCGTCAGCCTTGCGGGCTGCGGCGATTTCTCGTTCGTAGCGGTCGCCGATCGCCAGCAGCATTGGCTTGGTGAAATACAGATCGCCGCGCTTCTCGCCGTGATACTCGTGGATGTGCGTCTCGACGATCGAGTCGACCGGGCAGCTTTCCTCGCACAGTCCACAGAAAATGCACTTGTACAGGTCGACGTCGTAGCGCGTGGTGCGGCGGGTGCCGTCCTCGCGCTGCTCGGATTCGATCGTGATCGCCAGCGCCGGGCACACCGCTTCGCACAGCTTGCACGCGATGCAGCGCTCTTCACCGTTCGGATAACGGCGCAACGCATGCAGCCCGCGAAAGCGCGGCGACATCGGCGTTTTCTCTTCCGGGTACTGAATCGTGATCTTGCGTGAGAACGCGTAGCGTCCGGTCAGTGCCAGACCTTTCACCAACTCACGCAACAGCAGGCTGTCAAAAAATTCGCGGACGGCGCCCATCAGGCTACTTGCTCCATATATTCCAGGGTGTCTGCATCCACACCGCGATCACTATCAGCCACACCAGGGTCAGTGGAATGAACACCTTCCAGCCCAGCCGCATGATCTGGTCGTAGCGGTAGCGTGGAAACGAAGCGCGAAACCAGATGAACAGCGAGACAACAAAAAACACCTTGACGAACAGCCAGAACCACCCGGACAGCGCGACGACCCAGTTCGAAACTTCGAATCCCAGCATGCGCCCGAGATCGATCGGTGCTGCCCAGCCACCGAGGAACATGACCGTCGCGACCGTCGACAGCAGGATCATGTTTGCGTATTCGGCGAGGAAGAAAATTGCAAAGCTCATGCCCGAGTACTCGACCATGTGGCCGGCGACGATCTCGGATTCGCCCTCGACTACATCGAACGGATGACGATTGGTCTCGGCGATGCTCGACACGACGTAGATCACGAACAACGGTAATAGTGGCAGCCAGTTCCACGACAGGAAGTTGAGTCCCATGCTGGCGAACATGCCGGTGTTCTGGCCGACCACGATCTGCGTCAGGTTCAGGGTGCCCGCCACCATCAGCACGGTGACCAGCACGAAACCCATGCCGATCTCGTAACTGACCATCTGCGCCGCTGCGCGCATCGCGCCCAGAAACGCGTACTTGGAGTTCGACGCCCAGCCGGCGATGATGACGCCATAGACGCCGACCGACGTGATCGCCATAACGAACAACAAGCCGGCGTTGATATCCGCCAGCACGATGCCGGGGCCGAACGGAATCACCGCCCACGCGGCCAGCGCCGGCATCAGGATCACGACCGGCGCCAGATAGAACAGCCATTTGTCCGCCTGCGACGGCGTGATGATTTCCTTGGTAATCAGCTTGAGCGCATCGGCGATCGGTTGCAGCAAACCGAGCGGGCCCACGCGATTCGGACCGACGCGAATGTGGATCCAGCCGATCAGCCGGCGCTCCCACAACGTCAGGTATGCGACCAGGCCGAGGACCGGCAGCACGATTGCGAAGATCTTCGCCAGCGACCAGACGACGGGCCACGCCGCGCCGAGCGTCTGACTGCCGTAGGTGGTGATGGTATCCATCACGCGCGTTCGAGAGCGATGTGTCCAAACATCGGCCCGAGAGTCGCGGTGGATTCATGCGCCGCCGATATATGAACCACACCGTCGGCGACGCCGTCATCGAGCGCGACTTCGAGCAGCGCGGAGGCCGTCCCCTGAACCACACGGGCCTTGTCACCGTTGACAAACCCGAGAGATTGCAGCGTACGCGCACTGGCACGCGCCTTTGGGGGCTTCGCATCGCGCGTCGCCTGCAGCGGCGCCGAGCGACGCACAATGGCGTCGCTGAAGTAAATGGGAACATCGGCAATTCTCTCGACTGCTTCGGCTGCAGCTTCCGGTGCGGACGGCGTCCCGGCAACGTCATTCGAAAGCATCGCGCCGATATCGGCCGGCAACGCTTCCCTGCGAACCTGCTCGGGCGTTTCGTAATCGAAACCGTCGAGCCCCAGATGGTTGCCGAGCACGCGGAGCACCTTCCAGCCCGGACG
>JBGSWY010000176.1:0-3298 GCA_041751715.1 Burkholderiaceae bacterium | reverse complement strand
GCGCTGGTGATGATGGTGCTGGCGCTGCCGTTCGCCTTCCTGCACATGCGCTCGGGCGGCGTCAGCCTGAAGATATTTGCCGGCGTGATGATCGGCGTCGCGTTCTACGGCCTGAACAAACTGTTCGCGCACCTTGGCTTGCTGAACACGTGGCCACCGATCATCGTGGCAGCATTGCCGAGCCTGGTCGTGCTGGCGTTGGCGATGAGTGCGTTGTACTGGATCGAGCGTCGGTAGGTGTTGCGTTAGTCACGCAGCAGCGGCTGACGCAGCTGCGCCGCCTAAGTCGTCGGGCACTCCGTGCCAACCACTCCGGTACTCACAACGCCGGCGCGAAATAAGGCTAAAAGCGTTATTTCGCTTAAAAGCCCCGGCGCTGCTCCGTTCCTCGAGCGACGACTCAAAGGCGACGCACCTGCGCCAGCCGCTGCCGTCGCGACAGTACCTCGATTCGAGATGTTTTTTTCTCTTCCCCTCAACACGCGAGACTGCCTCGACGCGCAAGCGTTGGGCGGAGATGCCCTGCCTTTGGGACGTCGTCGAGGAGCGGAGCGCCAGCGGGGTCTTTGAGGGCCTGCCTGTCTGAGTGAGCGCAGCGAGCGAGTTTGCAGGCCCGCCGCTGGCGCGAGTACCGCAGAGCAGTCGCGAAGCGACCGACGTCCAGGCAGGGCAGCTCCGCCCAACGCTTGCGCGCTGCGACCAAGCCAACGTCTTTCTATTTAACCGCCGCCAACTCACTAGGCATCGCCGCCGTCGCCACTCGCACTTCAACGATGTGTTCCTGTTGATCATCGACCAACGCGATGTGCCTGCCGTCCTGCATGACGCCATCGACCGTTACGCCTGCATCCTCAGCTTCCGAGCGCCGCACAGAGATGCGGTACTCGGTGGCGCGATAGCGGTAGCGCACGGTGAATCCGCTCCATCCTGCCGGCAGGCACGGCGCGATGTGCAATCGATCGACTTCAAGTTTGAGCCCTAACAGAGACTCGACGATCAACCGGTACATCCAGCCGGCCGAACCGGTGTACCAGGTCCATCCGCCGCGGCCGGTGTGCGGCGCGACGGCATACACGTCGGCCGCCACGACGTACGGTTCGACCTTGTAGGTTGCCACGGCCTTGGCGGTCAGCGCGTGATTGACCGGATTGATCATCGACGTCAGTTCCCAAGCGCGTTGGCTGTCGCCGAGCGCGGCGAACGCCATCGCGGTCCAGATCGCGCCGTGCGTGTACTGGCCGCCATTTTCGCGCACTCCGGGCACGTAGCCGCGGATGTAGCCGGGGTCGAGGTCCGACTTGTCGAACGGCGGATCGAGCAACTGGATCAGCGCATGCTCGCGATGCACCAGGCGCGCATACACGGAGTCCATCGCTCGGCGCGCTCGCGCCGGATCGCCCGCGCCCGACAGCACCGACCAGCTCTGCGATATCGAATCGATCTGGCATTCGGTGTTGGTGGCCGAGCCCAGGGGCGTGCCATCGTCGAAGTAGGCGCGTCGATACCACTCGCCATCCCAGGCGTTCTGCTCGATGCGTGCGGAGAGCTGCGCTGCTTCGTTTTCGCAGCGTGCCGCAAACGAGGCGTCGCCGCGCAGGCGCGCAATCGGAGCAAACTGCCGCAGCACGTAGCACAGGAAAAACGCGAGCCACACGCTTTCGCCCTTGCCGTGCATGCCGATCAGATTCATGCCGTCGTTCCAGTCGCCGGAGCCGATCAGCGGCAAGCCATGGGTGCCGAAATTCAAGCCGCGGGAAATGGCGCGCACGCAATGCTCATAAACATCGGCGCTTTCTTCGGAGCGACCCGGCAGATCGTAGTAGGAGTCGTCTCCGGGATTGACCGGCCGGCCCTCGAGGAAGCGCGAGGCTTCGTCGAGGAGCGACTGGTCGCCGGTGGCAAGCACGTAGCGGCTGGTCGCCAACGGCAACCACAGATAGTCGTCGGAACAGTGTGTTCGCACGCCGCGGCCGGATGGCGGATGCCACCAGTGCTGGACGTCGCCCTCGACGAACTGACGGCTTGCAGCAAGCACGATCTGCGCGCGCGTGGCCTGCGGTTCAGTGTGAACCAGCGCCATCACGTCCTGCAACTGATCGCGGAACCCGTAGGCGCCGCCGGACTGATAAAAGCCGCTGCGTGCCCACAGGCGGCAGGCAATGGTCTGATAGACGAGCCAGCCGTTGGTCAACACGTTCAGCGCCGGGTCCGGTGTTTCGACCTGCACCGCGCCAAGCTTGTGCCGCCAGTGGCTGACCACCGACTCGAGCGTCTCGCGCGCGATCGCGCCTCCGCGGAAACGCTGCGCCAGCGCGTTCGCAGCACCCATGCTGTTGGCGGCGCCGAGCCGGAACACGATCTCGCGCTCCTGTTCCGGCACCAGATCAACGGTCACCTGCATGGCGGCGCACGGATCGAGCGCCGCGCCGACGCGGCCCGACAGGCGCGTCCGGCGCAGTGCGGCCGGATTGCGCAGCGTTCCGTTGCGACCGATGAATTCGGTGCGATCGCCGCTGACCGTGCGCGCGGGATCGTCGACGTCGAAGAAGCCGACCCACTCCGCGAACTCGGCGTTATACGGGTTGCGTGCGAGCAGGGCGCCGCTCTTGGCATCGATCTCGGTGGTGATATGCATCGCAGACTTCGCGCGCAAATCGCCCAGCACCCATTCGACGTAGCCTGTGGCGGACAACCGGCGCGGCTGGTCGGATCGGTTGTTCAGCCTCAACAACGAGAACTTGACGGACGCATCGAGTGCGACGAACACTGTCAATTCCGAGTGAATGCCATCCACCATGCGCTCGAACACGCTGTAGCCGAACCCGTGCCGCGTCACGGTCGGCTCGGTGCCTTCTTCCGATGATGTGGGCGACCAGAAATGTCCGGTTTCCTCGTCACGGATGTAGAGCGCTTCACCGCTGATGTCGCTGACCGGATCGTTGGCCCAGGGAGTCAAGCGATAAAGATGCGCGTTCTCGCTCCACGTGTACGCATGCCCACTTTCCGACACGACGGTTCCGAAGTTCGGATTGGCCAGCACGTTTACCCACGGCGCAGGGGTTGTCTGCCCGGCGGTTGGCGCGATGACGTATTCGCGCCCGTCCGGCGAGAAGCCACCGATGCGATTGAAGAGAATCAGATCGTCAAGGTCCAGATCGACCGGCATCTCCGGCCGGTAGGCACGGGTCGGGGTCAAGCGCGGCACGCGCACCTCGGGTTGCGCGCGGCGGCCGATCTGCTCGGCCAGTGTGCCGCGTTCGTCCGACAAAATGATGCGGGCGGCCGACTCGAACAGCAC
>JBGSWY010000175.1:0-2705 GCA_041751715.1 Burkholderiaceae bacterium | reverse complement strand
CCGTGCTCGCTGACGACCTCCATCAAAACTCCGCAGTTAAAACTGAACCACGCTGCGGATCGACTCACCGCGCTTCATCAGATCGAAGCCATCGTTGATGCGCTCCAGCGGCAGATGGTGCGTGATCAGATCGTCGATGTTCAGTTTGCCTTCCATATACCAGTCGACGATGCGCGGCACATCGGTGCGGCCGCGCGCGCCGCCGAACGCGGTGCCTTTCCACACGCGACCGGTGACCAGTTGAAACGGCCGTGTACTGATCTCCTGCCCTGCGGCCGCCACGCCAATGATGATGCTCTGACCCCAGCCCTTGTGGCAGCACTCGAGCGCCTGCCGCATCGTCGTTACGTTGCCGATGCATTCGAAGCTGTAATCGGCGCCGCCATCGGTCAACTGCACGATGGCATCGACGACATTGTCGGTATCGCGCGGATTGATGAAGTGCGTCATGCCGAACTTCCGGCCGAGATGCTCGCGCGCTGGATTCACGTCGATGCCGATGATGCGATCGGCGCCGACCATCTTCGCGCCCTGGATCACATTCAGCCCAATGCCGCCCAGGCCGAACACCACCACGTTGGCGCCGGCTTCGACTTTCGCAGTGAAGATCACGGCGCCGACCCCGGTCGTCACGCCGCAGCCGATGTAGCAGACCTTGTCGAACGGCGCGTCCTTGCGAATTTTTGCCAGCGCAATCGCCGGCACCACGATGTGATTGGCGAAGGTCGACGTTCCCATGTAGTGCAGGATCGGCTTGCCGTCGATTGAAAAGCGCGATGTACCGTCCGGCATCAGGCCGCGACCCTGTGTGGAACGGATGGCCTGACACAGATTCGTCTTGCGCGACAGGCAGAACTTGCACTGCCGGCATTCGGGCGTGTAAAGGGGAATGACATGGTCGCCAGCCTGCAGCGACGTCACCCCAGTTCCAACTTCCAGCACGACGCCGGCGCCTTCATGGCCGAGAATCGTCGGAAAAATTCCTTCCGGGTCGGCGCCGGACAACGTGTAGTAATCGGTGTGACAGATCCCTGTAGCTTTTACCTCGACCAGTACTTCACCGGCGCGCGGCGGATCGAGATCCACCGTTTCGATGCTCAGTGGCTCACCGGCCTTCCATGCGATCGCCGCTCTTGTTTTCATGATTGACACCCTTCGTATTCAACGTTGCGACAAACGCGCGTGTTAGCGGCGCGCCGGGCGCCTTCAACACTTTCAGATCGTCAACAGTATCAAGGTCGTGCCAGTAGGGCAGGTCTGCCAGCCTCAGTCTCGCCTCGGCGGCGCGTTCCCGCGTTTGCTCCGCAACGGCCTCGGTGCTCCAGTCGATGCGCTCGAACAGCGTCGGCTGCATCGATCGCAAACCCAGAAGGTAGTAGCCGCCATCTACCGCGGGACCAAGAACAACGTCGGCCTGCGCTTGCAGAAGCTCGAACGCGCTTCTGATGAACGTTGCCGGCAGGTCCGGGCTGTCGCTTCCGATCAACACGACAGGGGCATAACGTTGCAGCAGGCGCGAACACGTGCCGCTCAATCGCTCGCTGAACGTGGCGCCTTGCTGCGGAATCAGCACAAAGGTCGGCGCCACCTGATTGAAGTAGCGCTGCCCCTCTTCGGTCGGCGGTGCATAGCTCAGAACATGTGCGACATCGGTAATCGACATTGCCAGTGACAGCGTGTCGTGTAAAGCGCTACGGCAAAGTTCGGCCGCTAGCTCGTCACCGAGCGTCTTCGCAATCCGTGTCTTGACGTTGCCGCGCTCAGGTTGCTTCGCAACCACCGCCAGACACGGACTCATGCTGTTTTCTGCGTCGCGATCATCAACAGCGCCGCCACTTACTGCGCGGCGGCCTTGACCTCGCGCATCAACAAACCGGTGGTCGAAACTCGCAGTTCGATCTCGGCCGGTCGCGCGGCCGAAACATAACTGGCGGACCCATACTCGGTGTCGAGCAGCGGCGCCAGAAACGTATAGCGCTGACGCAAATCGAACAGATCCAGCGGCTTGTCACGGCCCAGCGGGAACACCGTGCGCTGCGCGGCGCGCTCGTCATGGATCGATCGATAGCGCCCTGCGATGCGATCAAGCTCATAGGCCGTATGCAGACCCAGCACGTTCGCGATCGGCTTCCACTTCAGGATATGAGCGTCGACATAGACTTCGTCGCCCGCAAGTTCAAACTTCACTTCACGCAGATCCGGAAAACGCACGGTCGCAGTGAAACGCTGCGGGCCGATCGGCTGCACCAGCAGGGTCGCCGCGACGTCTTCACGCGTCAACGCCGTATAGCCGTGTGTGCCTATTGCAATCGTTGCTGCCAGCGCGCCGATTGACAACAGCAACAGCCCGAACAGCGTTCGTCCCACGAACCGAAACGGCCGCAATCGGATAAGCGAAACGACTCCCGAAACCAGAAGGAGCGCACCAAGCAGGCCGAAACCGACACTGACCCAGCCGAAGGGAGAAAGCCAAAGTTGTGTTAGCGCCATGATCTGGAATGATAATTGCGTGCGTTGCCCCACGGCAGGCGCTTGCCGTTTGTCCGATTAGCGGCCAAGGCCTCGCAAGTGTGGCAAACTTTTGGCCGCTTCACACCACATTAACAGGGAGAGCGAAACATGAATTTCATCATTTGGTTGGTTGTCGGCGGATTGATCGGTTGGGTCGCCAGCATGATCATGCGCACCGACGGGCAGCAGGGAAT
>JBGSWY010000174.1:0-21832 GCA_041751715.1 Burkholderiaceae bacterium | reverse complement strand
TCGAACACCTCGAGTGGGCCGGCGCCGGTATCGTCGCCGAGGCGCGCGCGCCCAAGCGTGATGAATCGGACGGCGCCGATCTGGTCGGCATCACCGGTTGCTTCTGCGCGCTGGCCGAAACCGGCACGCTGGTGCTGCTATCGGGCGCGCAAACGATTGCCTCGACGCATCTGCTGCCCGAAACCCACATTGCCATCGTTCCCGCGTCACGAGTCGTCGCCGGCATGGAAGACGCGTTCGCGCTGATGCGCGCCGAACGCGCGGGCGACGGGATGATGCCGCGCGCGATCAACATGGTCTCCGGCCCGTCGCGCACCGGCGATATCGAGCAGACGATTGTGCTCGGTGCGCACGGACCGTATCGTGTGCACATCGTCGTCGCGCGTGACAACTGATGCGCCTGCACGCTGCATGAGGCGCGCGTCGACGGTTTTCGCGCAGCTCATCTGCGCCGTGGGTGCCGCTGCACCGGCGCTCGTCAGCGCCGCCGAATTCGATGCCACGCGCCTCGGTCTCGCGTGGGCCATCCCGTTTGCCGGCCTGCTGCTGTCGATCGCGCTACTGCCGCTGTTCACTCCGCACTTCTGGCACCGCTATTTCGGCTGGATCGCAATCGCCTGGACGCTCGCGATGCTGTTGCCGCTGATAGCGGTGTACGGCGCTGCAGCTGCATTCGACATCGTCGTCCACAGCCTGCTGCTCGAGTACCTGCCGTTCATCATCGTCATCGGCACGCTGTACACCATCGCCGGCGGCATTTTCGTGCGCGGAAATCTGCACGGCTCGCCGGCGCTGAATACGGGATTGCTCGCGCTCGGAGGGTCGCTGGCGAGCGTGATGGGGACCACCGGTGCGGCGATGCTGCTGATCCGCTCATTGATCCGCGCCAACGACAATCGCCGCTATCGCGTACATACGATCGTATTCTTCATCTTCATCGTCGCGAATGCGGGCGGTGGGCTCACGCCGCTCGGCGATCCACCGCTGTTCCTCGGGTTTCTCAAAGGCGTGAGTTTTTTCTGGACCGTGCAGCACATGTTTCTGCCGGTGCTGCTGATCGTGGGTTCACTGCTGGCGGTGTATTTCGTGATCGACACGATCTACTACCGGCGCGACACCGCGCTAGGATTCAAACCCGATCCGACTCCGGACGACCCACGCCTGGGCATCGAGGGCAAGTTCAATTTTCTGCTGCTGCTAGTCGTGATCGGAGCGGTGTTGATGAGCGGCATATGGCGGTCTGGCGTGGAGATCGAACTCCTGGGCAACGTAATTCCCCTGCAGAGCCTGCTGCGCGATGTCTGTTTTCTCGTGGTGGCGGCGATTTCGCTGTGGCTGACGCCGCGCGCAGTGCGCCAGGCGAACGAATTCAGCTGGGGCCCGATCAATGAAGTTGCGAAGCTGTTTTTCGGAATTTTCCAGACGATGGCGCCGGTGCTGCTGATGCTTAAGGCGGGCGAGGCGGGAGCGTTCGCGGCGGTCTCGCGCCTCGTCACAGATGACGCCGGCGTGCCGATCGATGCGATGTATTTCTGGATGACCGGGGTCCTGTCGGCCTTCCTTGACAACGCGCCGACCTATCTGGTGTTCTTCAACCTTGCCGGTGGCGATCCGGTTAATCTGATGACGACGCAGGCGCGTACGCTGACGGCAATTTCTGCCGGTGCAGTCTTCATGGGTGCGATGAGCTACATCGGCAACGCGCCGAACTTCATGGTCAAGGCGATCGCCGAGCACAGCGGCATCCGGATGCCGAGCTTCTTCGGCTTCATGGCCTGGTCGGTCGTGATTCTTCTGCCACTCTTTTTGCTGATGACATGGATATTCTTCCTATGAGCAAGGCGGCTCGCGTTGTCGTATCACGGCGCATCTTTCCGGAGCTGATTACCGCGCTGCGCGGCGAGTTCGATGTCGTCGACAACCAGGGCGATGTCGAGTGGTCGCCTCCCGAGCTGGCAGCGGCGGCGAAAGACGCGCACGCGGTACTGATTACCGCAGGCGACCGGATCGATGCTGAGCTGCTCGACCAGTGCCCGCGGTTGAAAATCGTTGCCAACATTGCGGTCGGCTACAACAACATCGACCTGGCCGCTTGCACTGCGCGCGCGGTTCTGGCCACCAACACGCCCGACGTGCTGAACGAGGCCACAGCGGACCATGCATGGGCGTTGCTGCTCGCGGCCGCCCGCAGGGTCGTCGAGTCCGAGCGCTGGTTGCGAGCGGGACTCTGGAAACGCTGGACCTTCGAGATGTTCACCGGTGCGGAGATCTCCGGCACGACGCTCGGCGTCCTCGGCATGGGGCGTATCGGGCGCGCCGTCGCGCGCCGCGCCAGCGGATTTGCGATGAACGTCATCTATCACAATCGCAGCCGGCTGGCGCCAAGCGACGAGGCGGGCGCGCGCTACGTGGACTTCGAAACTTTGCTGCGGGAGTCCGATCACCTGATGCTGGTGGTGCCGTACTCGAAGGCCGTGCATCACATCATCGGCGCCGCGCAGCTGGCGCAGATGAAGCCGGGCGCGACGCTGGTCAACATCGCACGCGGCGGCGTGGTGAACGATTCTGCGCTGGCGTCGGCGCTGCGCAGCGGCCATCTTGCCGCCGCCGGGCTCGATGTGTTCGAGAACGAGCCTGCGGTCGATCCGCGCCTGCTCGAACTCGATAACGTCGTGCTGACACCGCACATTGCTTCGAGTACAAAGGCTGCACGGATCGCGATGGCAACCCTGGCCATAGGCAACGTGCGCGCCGCGTTCGCTGGCGAGCGCCCGCCTTCGCTGCTCAATCCTGAAGCGCTCGACAAGCGGCGCCGATAATCCGCGGAGCCCACATGTCAGACATCGAGCTCGTCAAACGCCATTCGCTTTCCATCGCGAAGGCCAGGGCGCTGGTGCAGAAAGCGGCCGATGATCTGACCGAGAAGTACGACCTGACGAGCGAGTGGGACGCTGATACGTTGCGTTTTCGCCGTCAGGGCGTCGATGGCCGGATGCAGGTCACGGACACGGAAATTCGGCTCGATGTGACTCTGGGATTTCTGCTGAAGGCGTTCAAGGGACGACTGCTCGAGCATATCGAGCGCACGTTCGATACCTTTCTCGCCGAAGGAGCGCCCAGGGCGCGTGCGAAAAAGACACCGCGCAAAGGTTGAGCTTCCGGCGCCGCGCCAGCCGTCCGCCTCTAATCCTTCAGGTCCTCGACCAGCGAGACGTACTGTTTCATCGCGTCCTCGCTCGACGTGCCCTTGATCTCGTTCCACGCGTCCCACTTGGCGCGGCCCACCATGTCGGTGAAGCCCGGACGCGAACCGGCTGCATCCCCGCTGGTCGCCTGCTTGTACAGCCCGTACATCTTCAACATCGTCTGATTGTCGGGCCGCTCGGGCAGGGTCTTCGAATCCGCAACCGCTGTTTCAAACTGAGCTTTCAGGTCGCTCATGCTGTCTCCTTGAGGGTGGTGGATGCGCGACTATTATGCAGTGGCAAACGAGCGAAAAGGGCGGAAGCTGGAGGCATGATGGGAGCGCGGCATGGGAGTCACTGAGCGAATGTCTGCCGTCGACACCGCCTGGTTGCGGATGGATTCCGACCGGAACCTGATGATGATCGTCGGCGTGTACGAATTCGACGGCAGAGTGGACGTTGCACGCTTGCGGGAGCTGCTGGAATCGCGATTGCTGACGCATCGGCGGTTTCGGTGCCGGGTGGTGCGGGATTTGACCGGCTGCCATTGGGAAGAGTGCGACGATTTTGACCTCGACAACCACCTGGTTCACCAGACATTGCCGGGCAGAGGGAGCGCGGGCGATCTGAAGAAGCTGGTCGGCCAGCTCGCCTCAACGCCGCTCGACGCTACCCGGCCGCTGTGGCAGATGCAGCTGATCGACAATTACGGTGGCGGCAACGCGCTGATGGTTCGCATTCATCATTGCATCGCCGACGGCATTGCATTGATCGGGGTGTTGCTGGCGCTGACCACGGATCAGCATGACGGTGCATCCGGCGCGCGCTCGCAGGGCAAGATCGCCAACGGCAACTGGGCGGCGCGCCTGCGGCCGTTGACCTCTGCCACCGTTCAGGCGATCGACGCGACGGGCAATGCCGCCGGCAGGATGCTTCGAGGCTACGGCGCGATGCTCGATACCAAGGGGGCGCTGGCGGATACTGCTCTTCGATATGCGGGTGTCGCGACGCGCGTGGCGCAGGACGCGGCGGCGATCGCCTTGATGCCGAATGACAACTCGACCAGCCTGAAGGGCTCGCCGTCGGGATCGAAGGTCGTCGCCTGGAACGAGCCGCTCGCACTCGATGACGTCAAGGCCGTCGGCAAGGCATACGGTTGCTCGGTCAACGACGTGCTGCTCGCATGCGTCGCGGGAGCGATCCGCTCCTACCTGGCCAGCCGGGGCGAGCAAGTTGATGGTTGCGAGTTGCGCGCGATGGTGCCGGTGAACCTGCGCGATCCGCGCGATTGGAAAGAGCTCGGTAACAAGTTCGGCCTGGTGCCGTTGCTGCTGCCGATCGGTGTCGAGAATCCAATCGCGCGCGTGTTCGAGGTGCGGCGCCGCATGGAAGCGCTGAAAACCGGGTACACGGCCGTGCTGTCAATGGGGCTGCTGGGCGCGGTGGGCTTTGCGCCGCATATGCTGCAAAAGCAGGCGCTCGGTTTTCTGACTCGCAAGGCAACTGCCGTGATGACCAATGTGCCGGGGCCGCAGCAGCCGCTGTATCTGGCCGGTGCGCGGGTCACCCGGCTGATGTTCTGGGTGCCGCAGTCGGGCGACATCGGCGTCGGTGTGTCGATCCTGTCGTACGACGGCGGGGTGCAGTTCGGCCTGATCACCGATCGCCAGGTGTGCAGCCATCCGCAGCAGATTATCGACCGCTTCGAGCCCGAGTTCGAAAAGCTCGTGCTCGCGCTTTGCATGCTGCCGTGGGGCCAGGCGGTCGACGCCGACGATGCCCAGGGATGGCTGTTTTCGTCGCGGCCATTGCGGCGCGCTGGCGATCGATCGAAAAGAAGCGCGCGAATAGGGTAGAAAGATGGACACGATTGGCGCTCTATAGTCAAACTTATCTATAGAGTTCGAGCGCCCGGCGCCCTGGCTTGTTCGGTTTATCCGGCAGGCGGCCCCACTGGGAGGATCACCACTATGCGTAACGTCATCAAATTGCTGTCCTCTGCGGTCAGCGCCCTTCTATTTGCCACGGCCACCTTCGCTCAGGCACCGCCGACCACGCGGGTCATGGTCGTGGCCGATCAATCCGACGACGGCTCCGACCTGCTGACGATCGCGGTCGCCGGCACGCCGTTGCAGCGTACTGTCGGCGGCCGGGTTTTTGTATTGCCGATGCGCGATATGCACGATGCCATGCGGGCCACGCGGACCGGCGAATACGACGTCATCGTCGGGCCTGCGCACGTGGCAGCGTCGGCGCTGGTGTACGGGTATGAGCTGATCGGCTCGACCGCGGCGCAGACCAAGTACGTGCTGGTGGGCTCGCCGGCGGTGAAGTCGCTGGCTGATCTGAAAGGAAAGCGCGCCTACTTCCCCGCGCAGGATTCGCTCCGTAGTTACGTGGCGCGCGGCTTGTTGGCGCAGGAAGGAATGACTGAGCGCGCACTGAAGCGGGTGACCTACGGCCAGACGAGCGGGGCAGGGCTGATCACGGTGGCCGGCGGCGGTGCCGACGCCACCGTTGCGCTCGAAAGCGAGTGGAAGGAATGGTCGCAAGCACACCCGAAAAGCGGTGTCGTGCTGGCGACCTCGCGCGACATGCCGGGCGGTGTCACGGCGGTTGTGAAAAAAGACACCCCTGAACCCGTGCGGCGCGCCGTCTTGCAGTGGCTGGCGTCACCGGACAACCTCATTCCGAACGCCGGGCGTGTTGTTGCCGCGTCGAACGCCGCACCGTACGAGTACGTTGCCAGCCTGGGACTCTTTACGCCAGCTGAACTGACCGGAGTGACGCGCGTATCTGCGCGCCAGGCGTACGAGATGAGCTTAAAAGGGGCGCGTCTGATCGACGTGCGCACGGAGCGCGAATTCAACACCAAGCACGCGCGCAGTTCGGCGCTGATTCCGTACGGAGAGAAAAGTCTGAAAGCGCTCGACTTCGATTCGAAGCTCGATTCTTTCGGCGGCATTGCGAAGCTCGACAAATCGCAGCCGGTGGTTTTCTTCTGCAACGGCGCCGAGTGCTGGAAGTCGTACAAGGCGTCGAAGTTTGCGCGCGATGCCGGCTTCACGTCGGTGTACTGGATGCGCGGCGGCATGCCCGAGTGGGTGGCTCAGCAGTTGCCGACCAACCCCTGAGCGAGTGACAACGCAAGCTCTGTTCCGCGAAGACGCTTATCTTCGCGAGTGCGACGCCGTTGTCACCAGCCTCAGCGATGACGGCGTGGAGCTTGACCGCACGGTGTTCTATCCGCTGGGTGGTGGGCAGGCGGGCGACACCGGATTTCTGACGACCGCCGACGGCGTGCAGGTGCGCGTCATCGATACGCGCAAAGCGAAGCGCGCTGACGCCACTCCGGACGATGCACTTCACATCGTCGACCCGGCGGCGGGCGAATGGCAAACCCAGCTTGCGGTTGGCACGGTGGTGCGTGCGCAGATCGACTGGGAGCGACGCTACCGGCACATGCGCTTTCACACCGCCACGCACCTGCTGTGCGCCGTGGTCAAGCAACTGGTCGACGGCTGCAGCATCACGGCCGACTACGCCCGGCTCGATTTCGCGATGACCGATCTGCTCGACAAGCAGCAGGTGCAGGACAAACTCGATGCCCTCATCGCGGCAGCGAGCCCGGTCGCCTGCGAATGGATCAGTGACGATGAAATGCGCTCGAACCCTCAGTTGGTGAAGTCGATGAGCGTCAGTCCGCCGATTGGCTTCGGCCGCGTGCGCCTGCTGCGGGTGCAGGATGTCGATCTGCAGCCTTGCGGCGGCACGCATGTGAAAAACACTTCGGAGATCGGCGGCGTGCGGGTGGCGAAGATAGAAAAGAAAAGCGCCAGGACGCGGCGGGTGGTGCTCGAATTCGCCCAATAAAAAAGGCTTCGTCGGAAGCCCATTTCTTGAATGGTTGCGGGGACAGGATTTGAACCTGTGACCTTCGGGTTATGAGACCAAACAAATCGCTGCGCATGTCCAGCGATCTCAATCGGTCGTAAGTGATCTGCAACGGGTGTTCCGCCGCAAGTTCAACTACTTACGATTCAACCTTGTGACATCGCTCCATAACGCTTAACGACAATCCGCGCCGCCGTGTCACATAAAGTCTTCAAAAAATCGGAAAGAAAGTGCAGTATTTAGCTGGCTAGCTGGCCGTAGAAACGACCTTAGGTCGCTGCGACTTGCGCGGGGCGACCTGTCCGGAGCATCGGCGCCAAGTATTCAAGCTGGTTGCATCCAACGCAGCCCTGTGGCACCCGCAAACCGCAGACCATCAAGCACCACCCGCTTCGGCAGCAGTCCGGCCCGAGTGCGTGGCTAGCGCCAAAGGCTTCTAGTGCGCCGGTTTTTCGGCGCCGCAACTTTCGGCCTCGCGCAGGCTCCCCGGAAAGCCCCCTCAAAATCGGTCAATAGCCGGTGGCAAAACCGCGCGGAAGACCGCAGCATTTGACGATGTCACTTTCTGCGGAACCTCAGAGAAGTATGGAAGACAAGATTATGCCCGCGCCCCGCCGGCAAACTTCCACTCACAAGCCGCCCGACGACCCTGTATTAGCCGGGCTGCGCTCCAACCACTTGGACTTCCACCCAAGGCATCGCCAAGCGGTTGTCGACCGCTATTCAATGCGCGCCGAAGAAGCACGGGAGATTGCTATCGCCCTCCGACAACGTGTGGAACGGCGCGACGGGCAAGCCGTGGCTTGCTGCATTGGAGCGCTGAGCGGTCTCGCGCCGGCGAAGGTCGTAGCAATTGTCCTGAACGCGAACTGCGAGTTATTCCGGCCCACCTTTTGGCTAGACGTTGTTGCCGGCCGTATGTATTACGACCTCGACCGCGTGGTAGAGCGTGCGGCGTTAGCGCCCGTGCCATCCTCAGCTATTCCGGCTACACGAGAGGTGGGCTTGAGGCTGCCTCGCTTTCTGCATGCTGAACTGCTGCGACGGTACAGCGGGAACCCAGCCGCCAAGACGCTGGCGGATCTATTAGGTTCGATTGAGTTCAACGGTCGTGCTGCACTGGTCTCCGGTCCCGGGTACCGCCTCAAGTTCACGTTTGCGAGGTGGCGGAAGTCCCTCGCAGTCCTGCTGATCCATCAGGGCGTTCACGCGGTTGCTGCGGCCGCCGCGGTCTTGGACTTTCAGATCGCAACGAAGAGCAACTTCGCATACATCACGGTGCCGGCCAAAGATGTAGAGCAGGCTCAGTGCGTTCTTTTCTTGGCGTTGGGCTGGGAGGAAGCAAGCGACTGCGTATTGCACGGTCCGTCATTACAGCGCGCAGCGATAGGTTCAATTTCCACCCCTCGCCCGGAGGCGGTTACTCGGAACTTCGCCGCGTCGCTTAACCGGGTAGAGAGTCGGGTTCCAGGCCCGCGAACGCACAGCAAAAAGCTGTTTGAGCATCACAACGCGTACGCGACGTACGCCGCGATGTACGTCGCATTTGCCACCGGTGCGAGGCAGCTTTCCAATTTTTACTGGCCCGCAACTCACACGGAGCAGCATTGGTTCTTGCCATTCGCTGATAAGAGATCCAGTGCAACCGGCCGCGCAAGAGCCATGTTGTTGAGCACCGGCGCTTGCCAGCAGATCAGGGCTTATCGCAACCACTGCGCCGCTCTCAGGCGTCGGCTTGACAATATGCGTTCCCTTCACTGCCCGCTGCGCAGACACTTGGCGGCGATTTTCGCGGAGCGAAATGTGCCCCTGTTCTTTCTCGTGGGCCGAGGAGGGCACCCACGTCCGGTGCGCACTAACGACTTCCAGAGCGAACTGCCTACTGACTGTCGCTTACCCCCGGATGCGGGCCGGCATTACTTCGCTACACACCTTTACCGGCACGGCGTGTCCGAGCCGCTTATAGACATCTACTTGCGGCATGCGGAAGCCGGAGTCGAATCTCTTTCCTCAACTTCGATCAAGTCGCTGCGTGCTGCGAGAGACGAGATTGGCCCAATCATCGATGCAGAACTTGTACGACTTGGTGTCGTACCCGCAGCCGGCTTGGTGAGTGATGGGTAGCGTTGCCGTCAAATCGCAGCATCTGCACTTTCGCGAGGATAAAGGGCATCGAGTCCTTGCGTCTTTTAACCCATCAGCTGTGCTGGCGACTTCCCGGATTGAGGCGCTGCGTCAGCGTGTTAGCAATTTGCGTCTAGCATCCTTGGGCAGTTCAGCGCTGCCATTGCTGAGCCTGGTGCTTTGGGACGGCGTTGCCGCGGTAGCCGACCTCAGCCCGGCTTGGGACGCTCTAAAAGCTCCGAGGCGATGGCGCGGCAAGGCATTCATTACCTGGCGCGCGGAAGACAACACTCATCAACGGCGCTTCCTCTCTCCGTTTACATTGATCGCTGCCGCTCGGTTTCCGGCGCTGCCTCCCTTTGAAGTTGCGCAGGACGCGATCCGGGATGTGTTTGCCGCGCATGGGCTGTGCAGCCACTCAGCGGCGCCCGCAGCCGTGTTGCACGGATTGGTGGATGACGTCGCCGCATGGGCCTTCGCGTGGCTTCCGCCGTATCTGGCGATGAACGTTACCGCGGCACGGCGGCTAGCTTGCCTGCCCGATTCTTGCCTTGCGCGCGAAGTTTCTGATCGCCCGGTCGCCGCCAGAGGTGATATGCCGCAGTTAGGGCAAGGTCTGGTCGACAAATTCTTCAACGCAACTGAGATCTACCCATCTGACGAATTTTGCAAAAGGCTGAATGAAGCATTGGTGGCTCCGACGGAATTACCAGACCGGCGACTGCGAAAGCTCATTTTATTCAGGCTAAGCGAGTTGTTTTCAATTGAAGGTTCCTGGTCCCCGTCGGAGGCGCTCATTGGTGCGTGGGCCTATCACCTCGTCGAGGTAGGAACGCGGGACACTTCCCCTCTCGATCCTCGAACCGCCATCGAATACATCAGGCTGGTGTTGGCGCGCTTGTCTGAATCGCTTTCACAATTACTCGATTTTGGAGTGTAAGACGTGCAAGCATGGGCCAAGTTGCATGCTGACATCCTCAACGCAGTAGACAAAGGATCGCGGCATAAGGCACATGCCGCGTTGAGCGCCTTTCAAGCTTTCGCGGCAGAGCACATCGGTGCCCCGCACCCGGGGGCTTTGTCGGACACGTACCAGCCAGTCCACAGGGCACCGCGAGCAAACGTCGTTTGGCCGTCGGAAATTGCGTGGGTTCGCGAGCAATTGGCGGAGCTGCCAGACTCTCGATTCCACTTGCAACTGCGAGTGGTGTTCGAGCTTCTCCTCTCGACCGGCGTTCGCACAGGAGAACTCGTAACTGTTGCCGTGGAGAACCTTCGACTTTACGGTGGCGGAAAGCTCTTGTTGGTCCTGGATCCGCGCCCGCTTGACGATAAGCTGAAAACGGTGACCGCGCGACGGAGTTTCCTAATCGAGGACAGGACTTGTATCGACCTCGTCGACCGCTGGGTCGCGAGGCGCATCCTGGAGCAAGCCAAGCCGCATGAACTCTGCTTCGGTGACCCGTACGACTTTCGCGGCGTATGGCGCCAGACTGAAACGCAAGCGACTATTGGTCGATACCTGAAGGCGGCGAGCGGTGATCGCCAACTGAGTCCCCACAGTCTGCGGCATAACCTCGTCACACTGACGGCGTTGAGCGCCAAGAGTGACACGGACCCAGAACGACTGCTGCACGCGCTGTCTGCGAGCGTCGGGCACGAATCCACAGCCACGACGCTGGACGACTATTACCACCTTGCTGATCAGCAGGTATGGAGTGCCCTGCACAGAGCAGCCGCTCGGTTGGAAGTTACACAGCGAGCCGCATCTGAGTGGTTAGGCTGTCGCCAAGACCGCTTCCGAAAGCGTGTATCGCGGTGCAGCCTCGGCTCGAGCGATTACATCACTCAAGTCTTGGAGCAAGCCTCGTCCACCGTACCGATCCGCGACGTATGCGAGGATTTCGAGATCGGCGCGCGACGCAGTCCTCATGTGCCGAAGACAAGCCCGCAGCAGGTGCCCTTCTTCACAGTGCTTCATGTCTGCAAGGACCTGCATGCCGGTCTGCCGTGTACGGCAGTAGCGGCGCGCTCCGACATAAACCCACTTGAGATCAGGAAGATCGCTTCCTGCATTTCCGACCGAGCCGGCTTATCGGTTAGTTGGGCGTTGAGTGATGCTCAGTTGGGGTTTAGGGTCGACGAGGCTTTCAAGCGACTGAGCTCGTTTGCGGATTTCACACGACTTGATCAGCCAAGCATGCATCATTTAGCTGAATTAGCCAGCCGCACTCAACGGGCGACCGAATTAGAGCAGGCTTCACTGTCGTGGGAAGTCATCCGAGTCGGTTCGTATCTTTCACTCGAGCGGCCGAGCAGCGCTTTCGACTTGCTCAAATTCCTGGCCCGCGCACAAGTCAGCGTCAAGCAACTGGTCCTTCGCGTGGCTCGGCGTTCAAACGATGATGACAGGGAGGTGCGTCGACTTGAGCGCACCGCCGCTGCGCGGCTAGCCGATGTCTTTTTGGCGCCGCCGAGAATCGAGCATTGCAAGGAGCGCCGAGGTAGGCCACGCGCATATTTGCTGATAGGGCCGGCGGAGGGCATCGAGCAGCCGTCTTCTGCAGCGCTGGGCCTGGGTGGATTGCACGCATTGATGTTGACCGCCTGTGTGTGGCGCGCCGTCAAGGGGGAATCGTGCAGATAGCCGCCCTGACCATCCTTGAGCGCGTCGTACCGACCCGCGTGAAACGCCTCTCCGACCGAATGTTGTGTGCCCAGGTCGCTCGCGGACAGCAACTGCTTCTGGCGTCGGCGCCCGTCATTCCTACGCTGCGGGTTTTCGAGCTGTCTCACTCGTTAGTCGCTCGCGCAAGCGAAGTCGTGGTTCGCTACGATCTGGTGGAAAGAAAGCAACTACCGATATTCGGTCTTACGCCGAAGGAAGCCAAGCAGCGCGTAAAGGAACTTGCACTTGTCGATCTCCAGGCGATCCGGGCCTCGATCATCGAACGGCAAGAACAGTTTGATGACCTCGCGGCCGAGGTGCGGCAGATCGGATCTGAGGTGGTTGCGCGTTTGACCACCGGCCAGCAGCAGTTGTTGCTTCAATTGGAAAAATTTGCAGGCGCCAGAGTGGAGTTTGTGTTACCGGACGGCGAGCTGCAGCTTCACATTCCATCCATCGGCGAACTGAAGCAGGTAGAGGAACCGGGGAAACTCCGCGCGTCGATAGCTTGGTTCGCGCGCGATCAAGCCGTTCTCGCCGGTCCGTCGATTCGAGATGCGGCTGGACAATGGGTGCCTGTCGTCAATCTGCGACGTGGCAAGCTACGGCTGCGATGGGACTCAGCGGCATCAAAGCAACAACTCTTGACGATTGCTGAGGCGGCCGTTATGGAGCGCACTTTGGAAATGACAGTGAGGCTGACGCGTGTCGGAACGGCGCAGCAGCCTTCAGAGGCGACGCTGGTCGACGTGCAACTTCGTCCATTGGCATAGTTCTAAAACAATGGCTCAACAGTAGGCGCACTGAATGCTCCAGATTGGTAACCAACTCCGCTTCACCAGCGAAGAGATCAAAGAAGCTCGGGCGCTCGGACTAGACCTCGCGGCCGTAAGAACGCGGGATGAATACAGCAAGGCTGTCATCAACTTGATCTCTACGTTAGAGCACGAGCGCCCCGATCTGCTTGAGAAAATTGCTCAAGCGTTGGCAGCTAAGACCGGGGCGAAGCTTCCAGCGAAGTTGAGTGTCGTTCGATCGACGAAAACAGGGCGCTAGCCTTTTCTTCGCGACTCGCTTAATTTGAACGGCCAGCGTCTAAAAATCACTTTGAACTTCCGCGTGACGATGCTGCTTTCTGGGACGCGATTATTGGAACCTACCGTCGTCGAAGTGGACTATCGCTGTGATGTACCTAACGCCTTGCCGTAGGCTTGCAGACACTCCTGCAACGAAACACCCAACGCCTCACACCAGATTTCAAGTTCGACGACGTCCAGGCGGCGAACGCCACGCTCGCATTTACTGATCCATGACTGCTGTACACGCAATCGCTTCGCCAACTGCACCTGGGTGACACCGCGCCGCTGTCTGATTTCGATTAGCGCAGCAAGAAAGGCTTGATAACGCCGAGAGTAAAGGGTCTTGTACATGGGCCGCACCGATGGGCGGCCAGTACTTGATCACCTAAATTCGACTATGCGAAAATAGACTATTAGGTTTTCGTTCATGGGCAGGGCGAATGAGAAGTTCCGCTGTCGTCACGTGCGCCGCGCTCACGCTCGCCGCCTGCTCGGTTGCGCGGCAGTTCGATACCGCGCCTTCAATCACCGACAATGTCTCTCCGGCTGTCCGTTCAGAGCGCGAGTATTCGGATTTCGTATCAAAATGGATGGGTGCCAGTACCGCAGCGGTTCCAGCGAACGCCATCGCGCGCCACGCCTTTCGGATTGAGCCGCCGAACCGGCCCGGGTACAACAGGGTGGGGGGCAAGGAACTCGACGACGCCTTAGCCGAGTTTGGTCGCTGGTGCACCGCCAGCGGAGGCAAGCAGGTTCGTTATGCCGTGCCGCGAGGCGTCGACCCGCGACTTACTGCGACCTTGCAGCAACCTGTACCGCTCGACACCGGTTCATACGAAGGTTGCGAACGCTCGGCGATCGTCTCCGCCGTGATTCATGTCGACATAGATCGTTCGACGACGGACTCCCCGGCACTACTTACGATTACGCACTACACCTCAGCAAGTATCGCCGAAGCGGCTGCTGCCAAGCGTGAGGCGTCGCGCACGAGCTTGCTTAGGGCCCAGGAGCTGCGCGCCGCGGCGGAGAAACCGGTACGACACCAGGACACAGAGTTTCACAAAACACTCAAGGTCGGTGATCTGGTGCGCTGGAATCGTGAGTTTGCTGCGGGCTTCGCAGCACGTGGCTTGGTCGTCGAGATGCGTCCGCCAATTGCCCTGATTCAATTTAGCAATGTGACGCCGAGCCCCCAGTGGGTACGAATAGAGGAACTGGGACGTCCATAGTGAAGCCAAAACAACGAGCCAGCACGAGCCTTGCAGCGGCTCCGTCTGGCGCCATGTCGGTAGGCGCATCGTCGAGGTCAGCGAGCCGGTAGAGAACATCGAAATGCCGCATCGCTCTACCTGCCCATTCACACTACCAGTATCCCCGACGTAGCCGCGGGTTGCACATTGGCCAACTGTCCCGCTCCGAACTCGATGCTGTCGGCTTCCATCCCGTCGCTGAAGATGACACCGCCCTCGGCCATCAGCGACGTCAAGCGTAGCGGCGAGGCGGCATCACAACGCCCGAAAATAATGCTCGTCCCCGTTGTCTGGCTCGGAAACGGTTCACGTACCGCAAACAAGAGCGTGTCGTCGTCCCATTGCAACGGGCGGTAGTCGGCCTGCGGCTTTCGTTGCGACCACGCGGCGCCGATGCCCAGTGAACCGGTAACAATGCTCGACATCCAGCCAGTCGAACCCAATCCAGTCGATACGATCACGCCGCTCGAACTCTGCCTCTCGCGCCGTCCGTTCCAATCGATTTCGTAGCGCGCCGATACATGCGACCGCGGACCGATGAACAGGTCATTCACCGCTAGCATCGTCTGACCATCTGACAGCCGCGCCTCAGCCATCGTCACGCGCTTTACCGGGGCGCTATCCCAAAGCACTTGAGGAAGGATGAGTCTTAGATCCTTCGGGGTAAACGGTAAGAGCACGCCGTCGTAACGTCCCGGCTCTGGATTGATGCCAATGAGAGGGCGACCTTGCAGATACTTCATCGTGTTGGCCACCAAGCCGTCCTGCCCTAGCGCGACCACGATGTCATCCGGGCCGAACAGAAAGTTCGGCAGGTAGGCTCGATCAACCGCCTGCCAGCGCCCGTGGATCTCCAGAGTTTCCTGCACAGTGCGCGTGGCTTCGTCATAGGCCGCTTGCTCCCGCTCGTAGTCGGAGAAGTCCGCACCTAGATGCTCGACATAGAAGCGCGCTTGGTCACGCGTGTTGAAGCGCGTGATCAGCGTCTCCAGCCGCGTCTTGCGTGTGACGAGCACGACCTTTCGCTCCATCGCCGCTCACGCCGCCTTGCGCGCGATCTTCGGCGCCGCAGCCGTCATCAGCGCTTCGAGCAAATCGGGCGACATGTTCAGTTGGCCGATCCGCTCGGCGCGCTCAGCGATGCCTCCGAAGGCTTGCGCGATCAACTGTCCGGGCGCCATGCCAACTGCGGCCAGCGCCTGCACAACACGCGGATCAGCTTTCTCGAGCGCGGCCATCACGGATGCCAGCTTGTGCGCGTCGGCTTCGGCCAAAGTCCGCGTGTTCTCCGCGTTCACGGTGACGAAGGCCTGTCTGCTTTCTTCCAGGCTGATGTCGGACTCCATGTCGGCCCGCTTGAGCTCAGCCTTCTTGCGCTGCAGGCTGGCCTCTGCGTCCATCTGTGTTTCCTTGATCTGGCGCTTTTTCTGCTCGACCGCGATTTCGGTGTCGAGCTCGCTCTCGCGGATCGCCCGCTCATTCTCGACGGCCGCATTGCGTCGCATGAAGATCGCGTCGTCAGCACCTTTCAGGATCAATTCGCGGGCTTCCGCTTCCAGTGCGCGCGCTGTCTCCGGCGTCGGACGGATGGCGGTGACAACGAGACCGAGGATTTCCAGTCCAAGCGCCTGCAACTCCGGATGGCTCGCAAGAGCGGCAAACGTCTCCGCGGCAATAGTGTCTGTAGCGAGTAGGGCGTCTTTGAGGACGCGCTGCTGCACCGATCTTTGCGTCAGATTCTCAATCCGCGCCAGCACGCGTTGCGGTAACACGACCGGATCGTCCTCGGCATAGCCCTTTCCATCGGGACGCAGAGTGAAATCGACCAGCTCGGCCGCCTTCTTCGGTTCGGCGATGCGCCAGGTGACCCGACCCTGCACGGTCACGGTCTGGAAGTCAGCCGTCGTCTGCGTGTGGATGAAGTCGTCGACCCGGCTCGAGACCGGAACGCTGACGATCGAGCTGGCGGGCGCGTAGTAGTAAAAGGACAATCCGGCGCCTTCGCGCCGGACGCGGCCGTTGCGCACCTGCAGGATGTACGAAGTGGGGTGGGACTTGAAGTAGCGAATGCCGAGCATCGAAGCCTCCGTTGCGAGAGCCGGGCCGATCCCGGCTGCCTAAGCTGAATTCCTCATTAGTTGTACTAGACAACTAAGTAAGTTGCATACTACAACTATTTGCGCTACTGTCAAGCGGAAATTGCGACTAGGCGGTAGGAGGGCACGGATGCGGATTCCAGCCAATATCAAACGGCCACTGGCGACGGTCGATGTTGCGATCTTCGCGATGGGTGCCGCGATGTTGCAGGTCTTGCTGGTGCAACGTCCTCGGGTGGCAGGCGAGCCGTATCCCGGCCAGTGGGCGCTACCAGGCGGATTTGTCGATGTGGATCGGGATGGCTCGCTCGAAGCGTGCGCGATGCGCAAGCTTCATGACAAAACGGGCGTGCGCTCGCCGTATTTGGAGCAAGTGGGCAGCTGGGGCGGCGTCAAGCGCGATCCGCGCGGGTGGTCACTGACTTGTGTGTACTTTGCGCTGATATCAGCCGATGGCGTGCAACCGATTGCGGGGGCTAATGCAAATGACGCGGCGTGGTGGCCGGTGGACGGGGAGTGCGTCGGCCAGCGGTTGGCTTTCGATCATGCGACGCTGCTGGCGGCTGCCGTGCAGCGGCTGCGCAGCAAGGTCGAGTACACGTCGCTACCGGCATTCCTGGTGCCGAAAGCCTTCACGTTGGGCGACTTGCAGTCGACGTACGAAATCATCCTCGGCAGAGCGTTGGACAAGTCGGCCTTCCGAACGCGGATGCTGGCTGCCGATTTCATCGAGGCCACCGGTGAGATGCGCTCCGGCTCGAATCGGCCCGCTCAGCTCTACCGCTTGAAGGAAAAGACACCGGTCGTGTTCCCGCGCACGTTTAAGGCGCGCGAGGAGGGATGAGATGAAATCGACCGCGGCCTTGCTCGTCATCGACGTGCAGAATGACTTTCTGCCCGGAGGCGCGCTCGCGGTGCCGCGCGGCGATGAAGTGATTCCCGTGATTAACGCCATCGCGGGAAAGTTCGAAAACGTGATCCTGACGCAAGACTGGCACACGGCGGATCACATCTCGTTTGCTTCGTCGCATGCGGGAAAGGCTGCGTTTGAGATGATCGAGTTGCCGTACGGCTCGCAGGTACTGTGGCCGCCGCATTGCGTGCAAGGGACACATGGTGCAGCTCTCGCATCCACGCTGAACATCGATCATGCGCAGGCCGTGATTCGCAAGGGGCACCGGCAGCACGTCGATAGTTACTCGGCGTTTGTTGAAGCGGATGGCAAGACGCGAACGGGCTTAGCATCGCTGTTGCGCGAGCGTGGGATTGCGGCTGTTTACCTATGCGGTCTAGCCACGGATTTCTGTGTTGCCTGGAGCGCGCTCGATGCGCGGATGGCCGGATTCCATACGTTTGTGATCGAAGACGCTTGTCGTGCGATCGATCAGGACGGCTCGCTGGATAGCGCGCGCCGCAGGATGATCGACACTGGAGTGCAGTTCATGCACTCGACGGGGATTTAACCCTCCTGGTACAACTAGCTATCCACTTGACGCTGTTGGCGCATGAACTTGCGGGGGAAGGGCGACGATTGTTGCACTGGTCGCCAAGTCGATGCGGAACAAGGAGGATCCGTAAAGCGGCAAGACGCCTTCGTCAACATGACTTGTCCACATTCTTGAGCGGGCAAACGCCACTTGCCCCGTCACAAACGACGACTAATGTGTGATGGGATCAGGAGGCAGGACGATCGAAATGAGGCTCGCGACATACAACGTTGAGAACATGTTCGACCGGGCCAAGGCGCTCAACATGCCAACGTGGGCAGACGGCCGCCCGGCGCTCGAAGCGCACGCCGCGCTCAACGCGCTCTTCAACAAGGCGACATACTCGGCGGCCGACAAGACCAAGATGCTGAAGCTCCTGAAGGACAACGGGCTTCTCAAGACGGACGAAGGGCCGCTGCTCATCCTTCGCAAGATCCGAGGAAAACTGCTCAACCGTCCGCGCACTGGCCCAGTCACCGTTGCAGCAACACGACGCGCCGACTGGATTGGCTGGGTCGAGTTGAAGTCGGAACCCGTCAAAGAGACGGCGACGGAGAACACTGCTCGCGTTATCGGGGCGGTGAACGCGGATGTGCTCGGAGTGGTCGAGGCTGAGGATCGCACGACGCTGCGTCTTTTTAACAAGAGCGTGCTCCCGAGCGTTGGCGCAAGCCTGTACGACCATGTAATGCTGATCGACGGAAACGACGACCGCGGCATCGACGTCGGCCTGCTTGCGCGCGGCTTGCCCATCGTTTCCATTCGCTCGCACGTCGACGATACCGATCAGGATGGAACCATCTTTAGCCGCGATTGTGCTGAGTATGAGATCGCGCTGCCGGCCGGAGGCACGCTCTGGGTATTGGTGAACCACCTCAAGAGCAAGGGATTCGGCACGCAGCGCGCCAATGACGCGAAGCGACTGCGGCAAGCCACGCGCGTTCGCGAAATCTACGATGCCCACATCACGGCCGGTCACCAATTCGTGGCGGTGATTGGAGACTTCAACGACACACTGGCGCGTGCGCCGCTTGCGCCGCTCCTTGGCTCGACGCTGCAGGATGTGAGCACCTTTCCCCAGTTCAACGATGGCGGTCGTCCGGGCACCCACGGCAACTCCACGGCGTCCTCGAAGATCGACTACATCCTGTTGTCTCCCGCACTCTTTGCGCAGGTGACCGCTGCAGGTATCGAGCGCCGCGGCATGTGGGGAGGAACGAATGGGACGCTATGGCCGCACTTCCCCGAAGTCGCGTCTGCGACTGACGCCGCATCGGATCACGCCGCGCTGTGGGTTGATCTCGCGGTCTAGCAGTCTGCTCGAGCAGTGGGGGCGAGCAAATAAGCGCGGCGACACCACTACAAGTTCCGCCTCACATACAAGCTTCCGTCGAAATCCGTTCGGTGGATGAAGAAGCCTGAAGACAGGTACAACTGAATAGGACCTAGGTGGTTCTCGGCGTCCGACGTCGCGGTCGGCCGCGGGTTGGCTTCAGCGATCCGCATTCCTTGTCAGCGAACAGATTTCAGAAAGGTGAGTACTGGCTCGAGCGAGCGCGCGGCATTCTCTTCGTGCGGCACGTGCCCGAGACTCGCCAGCCCCACGAGCGTGCTCTGCTTCAGTGCGCGGACGTAATCCTGCGCGTTCGAAATCGGAATCATCGCGTCCTGCTCGCCCCATAGCAGCAGCGTCGGCGCCTCGATGCGCCGCAGATGCGGAACGGGATCCTCCAAAATTGTCTGCTCCATGCGCACGATGAGCGCGTCGCGCACACCGGGCGCCAGCATCAGCTCGTGATATCGGGTGACAACATCGTCGGTCAGCGCGCTCGGATCGGCGTAAGCGGGTTCGAGATTCATCCGCAACACGGGCGACGGCAGTACGTAGCGCATCAGCTTGACGAACGACGGTACGTCCGGCTTCTTTCCATACTCGAAGCCGCTGCTTTCGAAGCCGTCAGGCGAGATCAATATCAGCTTGTCGACCCGTGACGGATGCTGTGCGGCGAGCTTCCAGGCGATACGGCCGCCGATCGAATTGCCGATCACGTGAGCGCGCGACACGCTCAACTGATCCATCAGTGCCGTTAGGATTTGAAGGCTGCGCGCGTCGCTGTAGTCATGGGTGGGATCGATGCTGCTTAGTCCGGCGCCCGGCAAATCGAAGCGAATGACGCGATAGTCTCCAGCGAGCGTCTGCGCCCACGGCTCCCACGTGTGCAGGCTCGACCCGAAGCCGTGCAGCATGATTACCGCAGGTGCGGTCTTTGGGCCGGTATCACGCACGTGCAGCCGCACGCCCGACACGTTGATGAAATCGCTTGCCCCGGCGTACTTGGCTTCGAGCGCAGCGCGATCGCGGTCGGGCGTCCACAGCCAACTGCCCGCCGCTGTTACGACGACGATGAGAGCGATTGCAAGTGCTGCGATCACTTTGGCAGTCATCGACGGCGTGCGCGAGGCCGCGACGCGGCGCGTGCTTTGACCGCGCGCGGCTTTGCCAGCTGCGCCGAAATTCTTTGCTGCCCTTGATTGCACAGGAACTCTTCGAACGCGGTTGCGACCGTCGGCAGTTGGCGCGACGCGAGCCGGATCACATACCAGTCGCGCTCGACTGGGTTGTCGCGTAGCGGCAGCAGCTTCACGAGCCCGGCGTTGAGCTCGAGCACGCAGGTATGCATCGAAAGAAACGCGACGCCGAAACCCGCCGCGCACATCTGCTTGATCGCCTCGTTACTCGAAAGCTCCGAGCCGATGCGCAGCGGCATGCCCGCGTCCTTGAACAATCGCTCGACGGTGGCGCGTGTGCCTGATCCGCGCTCGCGCACCAGCAGGTGCGCGTTTGCCAACGCGGTCAGCGATAACGACTTCGACTTCATCAGGGGATGCTGGGGCGCGGCGATGAACGCCATCGGATGCCGCGCGAAAGCGGTCGACGCGGTCTTTAGCTCCGGCGGCGGGCGCCCCATGATCGCAAGATCGATTTCCTGACCGGCGAGCATGCGCACGATCACATCGCGGTTGCCGACCTGCAGCTTCACCTTCACCTTTGGGTTGTCACTGGCGAATGCAACCAGCAACGGCGGCACCAGATACTCGGCGGTCGTCACGGCGCCGACTCTCAGTGTGCCGGCGAACACGCCCTGCAGCGTGTCCATTTCCTCGCCGGCTTCGCGCCAGAGTTCGAGCATGCGGCCCGCATAGCCCGCGAGCAGCTCGCCGGCTTCGGTCAGCCTGACGCCGCGGCCGGAGCGCTGCAGAAGCGGCGTCCCCGCGGATGTCTCGAGCGCTCCGATCTGGATCGATACCGCGGGCTGCGTCAGATGCATCTCTTCGGCGGCGGCAGAAACGCTACCCAACCGGGCCACTGCATGAAAGGTCGAAAGTTGGCGAAACGAGGCGTTGCGCGACAGCATATGTAGATATTAGTAATCGCTAATGTCAATGTCAAAAGATTTAATTTTTCGTAATGCAATTGCCTGTCTACATTGAGCTGACCCGAACAGGATCAGGAATACGCCGTGGGAAATCTGAACGACGCAAAGCAAATCACCGACGCCAAGACGCGCTACTCGGCGGGCGTATTGAAGTACGCGCAGATGGGCTACTGGGACGGCGACTACGAGCCCAAGGACACGGACATCCTGGCGATGTTCCGCATCACGCCGCAGGAGGGCGTCGATGCGATCGAGTGCGCCGCCGCCGTGGCCGGCGAATCGTCCACCGCCACCTGGACAGTGGTGTGGACCGATCGCCTGACCGCCTGCGACCTGTACCGCGCCAAGGCTTACCGCGTCGACGCGGTGCCCAACACCGGCCCCGGGACCAAGACCGAGCAGCAGTACTTTGCCTACATTGCGTACGACCTCGATCTGTTCGAGCCGGGCTCGATTGCCAACCTGACCGCGTCGATCATCGGCAACGTGTTCGGGTTCAAGGCGCTCAAGGCGTTGCGGCTGGAGGACATGCGGATCCCGCTGCACTACGTCAAGACCTTCCAGGGACCCGCGCACGGGATCATCACCGAGCGCGAGTACCTGGACAAGTTC
>JBGSWY010000173.1:0-1907 GCA_041751715.1 Burkholderiaceae bacterium | reverse complement strand
CGCCTGGCCGCGGACGCAAGGGCCAAAAGCGCTCGCCCTGGGACGTGCTGCACCCTGGCCGCGCGTATGTCACACGCCTGGGACTCGGACCCGGCATCCTGTCAGCGGATGCCATCGTGGGCCGGCTGCAAGAGTTCTACGGCGGAACGGTCCCCGCCACACCGATCGGCGGCGGTGAAGAACAAGACGACGGCGACGAAGACTAAGCTTCGAGGCGCCGAGGAAATTGATGGATGTCCTCGCTGCCCCTCAACTTTGGCACGATTCCAGTCGCGGCCGACCCCGTTTATTCCCAGTGAAAAATCATGCGCAGGAGTGCGGCGCCAAAACTTCGAGGGGCACGCCTAACCATCTGAGCAAAGGCTTCTAGCTGTTCCGAAGAACAACCAGAATCCGGAGCAAAAACTTGGAGATCGCCCATCTGTCGATCAAGCCGAAATCTAGCTCCGTCGAATTCGATCTCCATGAACCAATCCCCTTCTACGAGCCCTGCAACGCTCACCGAAGTGACGCCGCTAGCGCGGCGAAAGTACCTCGCCAGGAGACTGACCGGCGCTGCATTGGCAATTTCAGCGTATGGCGTCTGCATCGAAAACTGCCTCTCAGAAGACGAAGAAGAACAGGTTGTACCATCGGCTCGTGTCGTAGGCGCCGGTGATGACCATCTCTAGCGCTTGAGCCTCCGACATGCCTGGATGCTTGCGTAATACCTTGGCTATCAGGAAATCGACACCAGGCCCGACAGGATCGCCGTAGTCCTTCATATTCCGCGCCTCCAGCTTCGCCACGTCCTGCGGGTTCATCAAGCCGCGTGTTTTTACCTTTGCGGCATTTCGCAGTTCCACCAGCTTCTCGGCAATTTGCCGCGTGGGTGTCCTTGCTGCGCGGAGCGCTTTTTCAGCAATCAGCATGTCCTCGACAGCGACGTTGTAGATGACGCGCACCCTCCTGTTCGCCGACCACCACCGAAGGAAGGAGGCCGACGCCTTGAAACCCGCCTTGCCCCAAAAGGCGACGCCGTTGAGCGCACCCACTTCGATGAAAGTCCACGCGGCACCCGAATAATCACCTTGGTACAACTGGTATCCGCCCTGGGCGATGCCCATCAGCGTACCCATGACGGCAAGCCCCTGCCCGACCTGCATCAGGGTCATGTGACCGCTCGGATCGATGCCGTTGACGGGGTTGTTGTGCGTGTAGGTGTACTTGTGCAGCGACTGCGGATCCATCGTGAACCCGGCAAAGCTGTCCTGCGTCAGGAAGCGGCCGTTGCCCGGGTTGTACAGACGAGCGCGCAGATCGTAGAAGCCGACGTTGGCATCGAAGCGCTCGCCTCGGTACAGGTGCGCGATGTCGGTATCGCCGCTGCGGCCGATTTCCTCACCGAATGCCGAGTAGTCGATCATGTCGGTGATCGCGCCGCTGCTGTCGGTGAGCCACCGCGTCGAGCCGAATCCATCGGCCTGCACAAAGCGGGTGCTCGGCGACCCGTCGGGCGCGTAGCGGGTCTGCGATACCAAGTCGTTGGCGAATGTGAATGTCGCACTCAGCCGTTTCGGTCCCGCGCCTTCGCTGGTCCATTCCTCGATGACCTGGGCGTAGGGATAGGCGCTGTCCTGCACGTACCAGGTCGTGACCGGCGTTCCCAGCGTCGGCGCGTGCGTTTGGCGCACGCGTAGGCCGTCGGCGTTATAGACGTAGGTCGTGATGCCGCCGCCGCTACGCGCTTCGACCAGACGATTGGAATCGTTGTAGACGTAAGTCGTGGTGCCGTCCGGGCCTGACTTGCTGAGCGTGTTGCCGTTGGCGTCATAGGTGTACATCGTCGCCGCGCCGTCGATGGTTTCGCTCAACAATCGGTCGTTGCTGTCGTAGGTGTAGACCGTGGTCGCGGCCAGCCCCGCTCC
>JBGSWY010000172.1:0-3802 GCA_041751715.1 Burkholderiaceae bacterium | reverse complement strand
CGCGGACACGGAAGGATGGCCGTGCCGTGAAAAGCGGGCGATTGTAACTCAGCGCCGCTTAGGGTCGCAGCGCACAAGCGTGGGGCGGGAGCTGGCCTGCGACCAACGCCTGCGCGTGGGACAGCCCCAGGTTGGCACTTTTGTGCCCGACGACGTAGGCCGCGCAGCTGTCCAAGCCGCTGCTGCCTGAGGCGACCTTATGTCTACCGCGCTGGCCAGTTCATCACACACCGCGTCGGACGTTCGTTCTGCGCCGGCGCAACGGTAAGCCGGCTACGAAATCCGTAGCCACTTCCTTCGACGTCGTAACGCACCCCCGGCGTTCCCTGCTTGTCCATCACCGAGACGACCAGTGGACCGATGAGCTGATGATCCGCGGCGCGCATCGTCACGTCGCCTAGCGGATTGCCCTGCGTGGCGGCAAAGCTCATTCCGGACAGCGCGCGCGCCACCGCCAGCGCTTCGGTTTTCCCCGCAGCCTCGATCGCACGTACCAGCATTTCGACCATCACGATCGTGCGCGCCTGAAAAAAATCGTCGCGCGCGTCGGGGAATCGGCGGCGAAAATCCTGATACACCCGCTCCATGGAAGGCGGCAAAGCGTTCGGATGCCACTCGGCCACCGCGTGCACGCGCCCGACTCCGGCTTCGCCGATCGTTGCCGGCGCGCCGAGCCCGTTGCCATAGAACGTGTAGAAACTTGCAGTCAGGCCCGCTTCGCGTGCGGCTCGTACCAGCAGCGTCAGATCGTTGCCCCAATTGCCGGTCACGACCGTATCGGCGCCGCTTTCCTTGATCTTCGCCACGTACGGCGCAAAGTCGCGCACCTTGCCCACCGGATGCAGTTCGTCGCCGACGATGCGCACGGAGTTCGCGCGCTCTGCCAGCATGGCGCGTGCGTTGGCGGCGACCTGCTGCCCAAAGCTGTAGTCCTGGTTCAGCAAATAGACCTTCGAGACCGATCTATCGGAAGCCAGTGCCTCGATCAACGCCGCCATGCGCATCTCGACATGCGAATCGAACCGGAAATGCCAGGCACTGCAGCGCTCGTTGGTCAAAGCCGGATCGACGGCCGAGTAATTCAGAAACAGCACACGCTCAGCCGGCACGCGCTCATTGTGTTTGTTTGCGGCACCGATCAAGGCCGCCGCAACTGCCGAAGAATTGCCCTGCAAAACGAACCGGATGTGAGCGTCGACAGCACGACGGAACATTGTCAGCGCCTCGTCGACTTGCCCCTTCGAATCGAGTGTTTCGAGCTGCAGCAGGCGTGTTCCGCCGGGAAGTTTGACGCCACCACGTGCATTAATGCGCTCGACCGCAAACAGCAGGTTGCGTGCGACCGCCTCGCCGGTGTTGGCGAACGGTCCCGAAAACGCCTCGATCATCGCCAGGCGGATCGGCTCGGCCGCGCGCACGGGCAACACCACCAGCATCAGCGCGACCAACACCCAACGCCGCCCACCGATCTTTCTATGGCACATGCGAATAACCACCCGCAGCGCAAGAATACGAACTCGCGCCGGCATTTTGATAACACGTAATCATGCCACCGGCTTCTTGCGCTCGCGCCGCCAGCTTCGCTTTAGATACGCCGTGACTTTCACAACCTCCACCTGCGGCGGGGTTGTCCAATCCCGTCAAGCTCACGCCTCCATCTTGATGACGCTGATCATGCCGTCGGCTTCCATGCACGCTTTTTTCACCAGAGCGCAGTCCTCGATTCCCTTCTCGCGCAACTGGGCCATGAGCTCCTCTTTAGTGATGAGCTCGGCCTTCATGTTTTTGCGAACCATTTTCCCGTTTTCGACCAGTACCAGTGTCGGCGCACGAAGCACGCGCTCGACGGCCGGAAACTGGTAGCCGGCCCAATCGAGCGCGTAGCTCCAGAAGAGAACTGTACCCACCAGCACCGCGCCTTCGACGACCGACTTGTACTCAGCGGCAAATCCGTTGCCGGCCACTTCGGCCAGCAGGACGATGACGAGCACGTCGTTGGTTCCGATGCCGCCGGCCTGCCTTTTCAGCACCAGCCGCAGCAGCACGAAGATCACGAAGTACATGATCGTGGCTCGAACGAACAGCTCGCCCAGCGAGTTTTCCGGCGTGAAGATGCCTGCCCAGTCGATTCTCCAGAACATATCTCCCATGAATGTCTCCGTGCGTTGAAGGCAGCACGGCCGAACGTAACGACCTACGCGCTGCGATTCACCACGTTACCGCAAGCTGCTCAGTCCGCCGAGCAAGGGCCTGATCAAGGCTACGGCACCGCCCACGCCGCCAAAACCTCAGGTGTGACGCACTCCGCCTTGTTCGCGACAGCACGTCATCTGCCGCTCTTTGCATTGTTCGATCGGCAGAAGTCGAGAGACGCTACTTGCCTTTCTCGGCGAGGGCGAGTGCCATCTTGAGGTGCTCCTTGAGCACGGGCAGTGCACTGCCGGCGAATTGCTTGAGCTCGACCGCGTCGGCGCTGCTGGCCTGTTTCTCAAACAGTGCGATGGCGCCCTTGTGGCCGGCGACCATTTGTCCGACGTAGGCTTTGTCGAGCATCTCGCCTTTCAGTGTGCCGAACCGCGTGATGTCGGCTGTCGGCCCCGTCGGCTTGGGCAGCGCGGCGCCGAGCCTGGCGCTGATCATCGAGAGCTCCTTACCGGCCTTTTCATGATCTTCGATCATCTTCTGCGCGAAGGCCTTCACGTCCGGCGTGGCGCTGTTTTGCAGCGCGATCTTGCTCAGTTCGACCTCATTCATCCCGCCGCCCATGGCCTGCAGAATGAAGCTGCGGTCGTTGCTCGACAAGTTTCCGCCCTGGGCGTGGGCGCCAAGCGCGACACCGGAGCCGATCAATGCCAGGATCAATCGAGCGGCTGCGTAACGCATCGGAGCCTCCACTACCGGGCGCGAGACGCGAGCAGCGCCTCGCCCGCGGTCCAGATCGACACGCCGAGCAGCACGATGTCTTTCAGCAGAAACTGGCCGGGCATCGGCGACGGGAACGGAAAGCCATAGCCGGCTTCCCACACACCGGGGGTCGTGAAGATGAAGCTCAGCGTGATTAGGAAGGTCAGCACGGCGCCCAGGCTGCCGATCGCCGACGCCTTGGGCGAGAACGCGCGCATGGCGATCAGCACTCCGATTACGATTTCAATGACGCCGATCAAGTACGACAAGCTTTGCAGGCCCATCGACTGATAGGCCCACGCCCAGAGCGGGCTGTTGGCGACCAGGCCCTCGATGCCCTTGGCCTCATACGCAGTGAACTTCAACAAGCCGATCCAGAGAAAAATGACCGCGAGTCCGTAACGCATGACGAACTGGCCTGCGTGCATCAGCTTCGCTCCCGTTTCATTTTCGGAAGTTATCCGGCGCGCTGCAGGAGCGTGATCCCGCTCGGCGGTCATCGGCATTTCGAGCTTATCGCTGATGCGCTCAGTTGGTGCCGAGACTGCGCATGAACGTAATCATGTCGCTGCGCTGTGCGGGGTCGGACAAATAGAACGGATGCGGAGCGCTGGTTCCGCGGCTTGGATTGAACAGCGCATCCAGCGTCGGCACCGAGTTGTCATGCAGAAATACCGGCTTGCGCGCAAGGTCGAGCAGCAGAGGCAACCCGGTGCCGCGCTCGAGGCCTCTCAGACTCGCATTCACCACCGCCATCTTGTCGTCAAAGATATTTCCGGGCGTATCGAGGATCGGATTCAGCGGCGGCATGCGCATCGGCAGCAACACGACCGGGTTATCACCCGGAAAAATCGTGCTCATCGGCACGATGAACGTGGGAACGAACGTGGCCTGGCTC
>JBGSWY010000171.1:0-3889 GCA_041751715.1 Burkholderiaceae bacterium | reverse complement strand
GAGATCGACGAAGACCGTCGCCGCATTTCGCTCGGCATGAAGCAGTGCAAGCCGAACCCCTGGGAAGACTTCGCGCAGCAGCACAAAAAAGGCGACAAGGTCGGCGGTGCCATCAAATCGATTACCGATTTCGGCGTGTTCATCGGCCTGCCCGGCGGCATCGATGGGCTGGTGCATTTGTCCGATCTGTCTTGGTCCGAGCCCGGCGAAGAAGCGGTGCGCCGCTACAAGAAGGGCGATGAGATCGAGGCCACGGTGCTGGCAATCGATACCGAGCGCGAGCGCATTTCACTCGGCGTCAAGCAGATGTCGGGCGATCCGTTTACCAACTTTGCCGCCGGACACGACAAGGGCGCGATGGTCGAGGGTACCGTGAAGTCGGTCGATGCCAAGGGTGCGGTGATCGATCTCGGCAGCGACGTGGAAGGCTTCCTGCGCGCATCGGAGATCGCGGCAGATCGGGTCGAAGACGCGCGCAATCACCTGAAGGAAGGCGACACCGTCAACGCGATGATCATCAATATCGATCGCAAGAATCGCAACATCAACCTGTCCGTCAAGGCGAAGGACAACGTCGAAACCGTGGCGACGATGGAGCGGATGCAGTCCGAAGCGCAAACCGGGACAACGAATCTCGGCGCGCTCTTGAAGGCGAAGCTGGACAACAAGTAACCTTGGGAAGCTGGCGCTGACGCGCCGGCAGCGGCTTCTATGAAAACCATGACGAAGTCGGAGCTCATCGCGCGCCTCGCGGAGCGCAATCCGCGCCTGGTCGCGCGCGACGCGGACGAAGCCGTCAACACGATGCTCGATGCAATGACCGAAGCGTTGTCCACCGGCCAGCGCATCGAGATTCGCGGCTTCGGCAGCTTTGCGCTGAATTATCGTCCCCCGCGCGTCGGCCGCAACCCGAAGTCGGGGGACCGGGTACAGGTGCCCGCCAAGCATGTGCCGCACTTCAAGGCGGGAAAAGAGCTGCGCGAGCGAGTCGACGGCAACGAGCCAGTCGATCCCGTTCTGGACGATGAGCAGGACGAGCAGGATGAATGATTAACAACGCCACGGATGCGCCGCGACTGTGATCGCGGCTTTTTTTTGCGCGCTTCCCTACAATGAACGCCTGGTCTGACGTACGAGGGCTCGTCGCATGAAGCTCGCCGCGTGGTTGCTCAAGCTTGGTTTCTTTCTGCTGGTGCTGTGGTTCGCGTTGAAGAACACGACGCCGGTGCCGATACGTTTCAGCTCTGAGTTTGTCTGGGAGCATGTGCCGCTGATCGTTGTGATGCTGGTGTGCGTGGCGCTTGGCGCGCTGCTCGGTGCGCTGGCGCTCGCCCTTCCGATCTACAAGATGCGGCGCGAGATGGCGCAGCTCAGGCGCCTGAACCCGATTCCGTCGACAGCCGAGTCATCTGCCGAGCGCATGGCGAGCGCTGCCCGGCAATCGGGCGCAGTCGCCGGGCTTGAAACCGGTGAGCGGATCTGACGCTGACCACGCTGGGGCCGGCACCACGCAATGGAGTTTGAGCTCTGGTATTTGCTCTCGCTGCCGCTATTGTTCGCAGCAGGCTGGCTTGCACGCGGGTTCGAATCGCGGGTGCGCGAAACCGACAACGCCGCGTTGCCGCGCTCGTATTTTCGCGGACTCAATCTTCTGTTGAACGATCAGCCCGACAAGGCGATCGATGCGTTTATCGAAGTCGTCAAGCTTGATCCGGAGACGATCGAGCTGCATCAGGCGCTCGGCAACTTGTTTCGGCGGCGCGGAGAATTCGATCGAGCGGTCCGCATTCACACCCACCTGCTGAACCGCTCCGATCTGCCGGCGCGTCAGCGATCGGAGGCGCTCGAAGAGCTCGGGCAGGATTACCTGAAGGGGGGTTTGCTCGATCGTGCCGAAGATGCATTCGTGCGTCTGCTGGACGATCAGCATCATCGCTTCGATGCGCTCCGCTCGCTGCTGCGTATCTACCAGATGGAGCGCGAATGGCTTAAGGCGGTCGATTGCGCGCGCCGATTGGAGCGCGAAGCCGGTGAATCACACTACGTCGCCATCTCGCATTACTACTGCGAGTTGGCGGGCGAGGCGCTGGTACGCGGTGCTCTCGATGAGGCGCAGCGGGCGATCGATGAGGCGCTGACGGCCAATCGCAAGTCGATCCGCGCGCTGATTCTGGCCGGCAATGTCGCGGCACGACACGGCGATACCGAGGAAGCGATGCGCCAGTGGCGCAGAGTCGAGGACGCTTCGGCTGAGCATGTACCGCTGATTGCAGCGCAGGTGGCCGATACGATGGCAGCGCAGGGGCGCGAGGATCAGGCGCTCAACTGGCTCGAGCGCGCGCTGCTCGACTCGCCGTCGATTGACCTGCTCGACATCGCTGCGAGTCGCGTGACGGCATGGCGCGGTGCCGCAGCCGCCGAAGCGTTGATCGCCAAGGAAACGCAGCGTCATCCATCGCTGCTCGGGTTCGAGCGGCTGCTCGAGGCGCGTCTCGCGATCCGGGAAGAGAAAGGCGAGCAGGACGGTGAGTTGCAGTTGCTCAGTTCGCTGCTCTCCAACCATACGCAGAAACTCGCACGCTATCGCTGCAGCAAGTGCGGTTTTCGCGCCCGCGAGTATCACTGGAACTGCCCGGGTTGCAGCAGCTGGGACACGTATCCGCCGCGCCGCCTCGAGGAACTGGACATCGCGTGATCTCAGGCGAGGGCGGGGCGCTGATTGCTCTCCAGCAAACAATCGAACAGACGATCGGCAATACGCCGCTGGTGCGCCTGCAACGCGTTTCCGGCGCAGATAACACGCGGCGCAGCAATGTCATTCTGGGCAAGCTCGAAGGCAACAATCCGGGCGGATCCGTCAAGGATCGGCCGGCCTGGTCGATGATCGTGCGTGCAGAAGAGCGCGGACAGATTCGGCCTGGAGATCGATTGATCGAAGCTACCAGCGGCAATACCGGCATCGCGCTGGCGATGATCGCGGCGATGAGGGGTTATCGCATGACGCTGATCATGCCGGATAACCTCAGCTTCGAACGGCGCTCGAGCATGCGAGCGTATGGCGCCGAATTGCTGCTGACGCCCGCTGCCAAGGGAGGCATGGAATACGCACGCGATCTTGCGCTCGAGATGCAGGCGCGCAGCGAGGGCGTCGTGCTCGATCAGTTTGCGAATGCGGACAATCCACGCGTGCATTTCGAGACGACCGGACCTGAGATCTGGCGCGACACCGGGGGCCGCATCACGCACTTCGTCAGCGCGATGGGAACGACCGGAACCATCATGGGCGTGTCGCGGTACCTGAAAGAAATGAATCCGGGAATTCAGATCGTCGGCGCTCAGCCGGCGGAAGGCTCGCAGATCCCTGGCATTCGCAAATGGCCGCACGCTTACCTGCCGAAGATCTACGATCCGTCGCGCGTCGATCGCGTCGAATCGGTGACGCAGGCGCAAGCCGAGGCGATGGCGCGGCGATTGGCCGCTGAAGAGGGCATCTTTTGCGGGGTCTCAGCCGGCGGTGCGTGCGAGATCGCGCTGCGCGTCGCCAGCGAAGTCGAGAACGCGACGATCGTGTTTATCGTTTGCGATCGGGGTGATCGCTATTTGTCGACAGGTGTGTTTCCGGGCTGACGCTTCTTTGCCATGCAGCGACTGCTGCTGCGCTGCGTAGCCGGATGACGCTTGCCTGTGCGTGCTCCGGTTGGCGCAGCGCGATCGGCCACGCACGCTTGCGCGCGCGGTGGTTACGCAAGGTGTAACCGAGCAGCGAGTTCGGAGGCTTGATCAGTGCGGCTACCGTTTGGCGATTGCCATTGCAAATGAGTTCGCCCGACCACGACTGGCGACACGCGCGAACCGTGGTTCGCCAGAGAACCTGCGCAAGCGGAAGATC
>JBGSWY010000170.1:0-3546 GCA_041751715.1 Burkholderiaceae bacterium | reverse complement strand
ACGGCGGTCGGTGTCTTCGAGAAGTGCAATGGGCAACCGATCGCCTTGGTCGGTCCGGCGCGCGGATGATCGAGGTCGACCACCATGCCGCGAGCGAGTGTTTGCGGATGGCTCAGAGCTTCGCCGATCGTGTGAACCGGGCCGACCGGCACGCCGGCCGCGTCGAAAGCTTCGATCCACTCTGCCTTGCTGCGTGTTGCAATCACCGCATTCATCAACGCCGATAGCTCGACGGTGTTTTCCATGCGCACCGCATTGGTCGCAAAGCGCGCATCGTTGCGCCACTCCGGATGGCCGAGCACGTCAGCGATGCGTTCCCAATTCGCCTGGTTGGCGCCGCCGATATTGATCCAGCCGTCTTTCGCACGAAACGCCTGATACGGCGCGGTCAGGATGTGCGCTGACCCGGTGGCGCCGGGCGACTCGCCGGTGGCGAAGTAAATGGCGGCGTGCCAGTAGGTCTGCTGCAGCGCTGCTTCCATTAGCGAGGTGTCGACAACCTGGCCCGCGCCGGTTTTAAGCTTGTGCGTATACGCGGCGAGGATGCCGGCCACGGCAAGGATGCCGGCATTGATATCAGCGACCGAGTTGCCCGTCTTCGCCGGCGGCCCGCCCGGTTCGCCGGTGATCGACATCAATCCGGCAAAGCCTTGCGCGATCAGATCGAAGCCGCCCTTGTCTGCATATGGACCTTCACGTCCGTAGCCTGATACTGCGCAGTAGATCAGGCCGGGATTCTCCGCAGCGAGCACGTCATATCCGAGTCCGAGTTTCTCCAGCGTGCCTTTGCGATAGTTCTCGGTCAGCACATCGGCGTCGCGCACCATGCGCAGCAAAATCTCCCGGCCTTGCGCGTGCTTCAGGTTCAATGCGATGCCGCGCTTGTTGCGATTCAGGATCATGAACGGCGCGGACTCGCCGTTGACCCGCGGCTCGCTATAACTGCGCGAATCGTCGCCGCCGGGCAGCTTCTCCACCTTGATCACATCGGCGCCCATATCGGCCAGCATCATGCCGGCGGTGGGTCCGGCCATGATCTGCGCGAGTTCGAGCACGCGCATGCCGGCTAACGGTCCGCTCATCGTCCGCCGAACCTCGGTTTTTGTTTCGCGAGAAACGCCGCGTACCCGATGCGAAAGTCTTCGGTGTCGAAGCAGTCGAAGCATTCGTCATGGTCCGCAGCAGTCAGCGGCGCGCCGGAAGCCAATCGGCGCGCAAACTTCTTGTGCCAGCGCGCGACCAGTGGCGCACCATCGGCAATGCGCTGCGCGGCCGCGCGCGCTTCGCTCGCCACCTGCTCATCCGGCACCACGCGCGTCACGAGTCCTTTGTCCTTCGCTTCCGCGGCATCGAAGATTCGACCTTCGAGCAAAATCTCGAGCGCGACAGCGCTTCCTGTCAATCGCACCAGCGGCGCCATCTCCGGATACGCCATTACCAGGCCGAGCCGGTTGATCGGCGCTCCGAAGCGGCTCGATTCGCCGCAGATGCGCAGATCGCATAGCGCAGCGATCTCAAGGCCGCCTCCGACACAGATGCCGTGAATCTGCGCCACCAGCGGATGCCGGCAGTTGGACAACGCCTCCGCAGTCCGATGCATCACCTTGCCGTACTCGATCGCCTGCGCCTTGTTCGAGCGTTCGTGCGCAAACTCCGCGATGTCGTTGCCGGGCGAAAAAGCCTTCTCACCCGCGCCACGCAAGATCAGGCAACGCAACGAATCATCCGCCGACAGCCGCTCGGTCGTGTCGCCGAGCGACGCCCACATGCCGCGCGTCAGCGCATTCAGCTTGTCGGGCCGATTCAGCACGACCGTCGCGATCGCGCCGTCACGCTCGACGAGAATCGAGTCAGCCATCGATTGATCTTATCGGTAGAAGTAATCCACCAGCGACAGCGTGGTCGCCGGGACATACGTCACCAGCAGCAGCGTCGCGAGCAGCACCAGGATGAACGGAACGTTCGCGCGCGTCACGTCCCACACATTTTCCTTCGCGATCGAGCACGTGATCATCAGCACGCTCGCCACCGGCGGCGTCTGCTGGCCGATCGCGAGGTTCAAGGTCACGATGATGCCGAAGTGCACCGGATCGATGCCGATCGTGTTCACCAGCGGCATCACGATCGGCACCACCAGGATGATTGCCGCCGCCGAATGCAGGAACATGCCGACGAAAAGAAAGAAGACGTTGAGCAGCGCGAGGATGACCCAGCGTTCGTCGGTGATGCCCGCCAGTGCAGCCGCAATCGTCTGCGGCACTTGCGCTTCGGTCAGGTACAGGCCCAGCAGGGCGGACGATGCGACCAGCAGCATCACGACGCCGGTCTGGACGCCGCCCTCGATGATCGCGTCGCGCAAATGCCGCCAGTCGAGCTCGCGATAGATGACGAGCCCGACGAAAAGCGCTGCGACCACGGCCAGTGCGGCCCCTTCCGTGGCGGTGACGACGCCACCGAAAATGCCACCGAGAATGATCAGCGGCAGCGTCAGCGCCCAGAACGCGGCCTTGAAGCTCGCCCATAATTTTTTCCACTGAAAGATTTCTTCGACCGGCCAGTTGTGCTTCACCGCGTAGTAGTAGCAAAGCGCCATCATCGTCACGCCCGCGATCACGCCGGGAACGATGCCGGCGACGAACAACTGCACGACCGACGTTCCCGCCATCACTGCGTACAGGATCATCGGAATCGACGGCGGGATGATGATCGCGAGCGACGCCGACGATGATGTGACCGCGGCGGCAAATGACCCCGGATAGCCGCGCTTCTTCATCGCCGGAATCAGGATCGGTCCGGTGGCAGCTACATCGGCCACCGCGGAACCCGAGATCTCCGCGAAGAACATCGACGTGACGACGTTAACCTGCGCGAGCGCCCCCTTCATCGACCCCAGCAGCGCAGTGCAGAAGTCGATCAGCCGGCGCGAGATTCCCGACGTGTTCATGATCGCGCCGGCCAGGATGAAAAGCGGGATCGCGATCAGCGGGAAGCTGGTCGCGCCGTTGTACATCGCGATTGCCAGATTGGGCAGGATCTCCGTGCCCTGGGTCGCGATCATCGCGATCACTGCGGCGATCCCGAGTGCCACCGCAATCGGGACGTTGATCAGCACCAGCGCAACGACTAATACAAAGACCAGGAATCCGCTCACGGACGGCGCGCCTCGCGCAGCGTTTCGGGCATTGCCAGCGCCTCGGCAATGACGAACAGCACCGCACCGATCGGAATGACCGACTGCGCGTACGCGACAGAAACCTCCGGCAGTGAGACCAGCGTATCGAAAGCCAGAATTTGCAGTACCGAGTAGCCGATCCACGCCAGCAGGATGAAGAACGCGAACACGCAGACTTCGGCAAAGACCGCGAGCGGCAATCGGAGCCTCGGCGGCAGCAGCCGGACCAATTCGGGAACGCCGATGTGCGAGCGCTTGAGCGCCGCGAGTGCCGCCCCGTAATACGTCACCCACGCCAGCAGGATCGAGGCGACCTCGTCATACCAGACGAGCGAGTAACCGGTGTAACGAAAGATCACACCCGCCGTCACTTC
>JBGSWY010000169.1:0-29323 GCA_041751715.1 Burkholderiaceae bacterium | reverse complement strand
GCAGGTACAGGCGGGCGAACGTCGCGACTGCCGCCGCGCCGCACGCCGCACGCTTGATCGCGCCGGCAACTCCGCCGCGCTTCTTGGCCGCATCTGCCGCCATCGACAGCGTCCGCAGCCGCTCGAGCCCCGCACGAAAACGCGGATCGTCGATATCGAGCGTGAACGGAAACACCTGCTTCGAAATCTCGGACGTGATGCGGAACACCTGATAGTCGTATGTCGTCGGGTCGAGTCCGAGCGCGTTGAACAGCTGCGGGCGCGTGTGATCGCGCACGTACATGGTTGCGTACACCGCGAGCAGGAAGAAACGAATCCACAGCGTGTTGTGTCCGCGCAGCAGCTTTGGATCGGCACGCAGCATCAATGCGAACGCTTCACCGTGCCGAAACTCATCGTTGCACCAGCGCTCGAACCACTTGAAGATCGGATGAAAGCGCTTTTCTGGATGCCGTTCGAGCTGGCGATAGATCGAGATGTAGCGTGCGTAGCCGATCTTCTCGGACAGATACGTCGCGTAGAAGATGAACTTCGGGCGGAAGTACGTGTACGCCTTGGTGCGTTTCAATCCGCCGAGGTCGACGCCGAGCCCGAAGTCCTTCAGCGACGAATTCAGAAAGCCTGCGTGGCGCGATTCGTCGCGCGCCATCATGCTCATCAGCCCCTTGATGTCCGGGTTGTTGACGTTCTTCTTGATCTCGTTGTACAGAACGCAGCCCGAGAATTCGGATGTGAGCGAGCTGATCAGGAAGTCGAGAAACTCCTGATGCAGCTCCGGCGGAATGTTTATTTCGTCGGCGAAGTTCGCCGGGCGCTGAAAGTGATCGTGGTTTGAATCACGTTCGAACTCGGAGATCATCTGATCCCACTCTGCGCGCACCAGTGAGATGTCGAGCCGGTCCATCGCCGCATAGTCGGTCGAATAAAAGCGCGGGCTTAACAGCGAATCTGCGCGCGCCTTGTTGGTGGCGTCTTCAGCGCTTTGAACTTGCACGGTGGCGTCCATCTACTCTCCTTGCTAACTTGGCGGGCCTAGCAGCCGCGCGAACGCGGCGGCGTTGGTTTGCCCAAAGGCTTCGAGATCTACGCGGCGGCCTGTCGCTGGATCCAGCAGCGTGAGCCTGCCGCCTTCGCCCGCGGCGAGCCTGAATGGCGTCTCGGCGCCGATACCCTGACGTTTGCGATCTCGCACCAGCGAGCGCAGCGTCGCGCGCACGAATCCTTCGGCGCCGGGCTTCAGCACGTCGAGACGCTCTCCGCTGCGCGCATCGATCACGTCGACACCGCCGTCAGACCGGTCCGAGAATCGCAACTCGCGCTCGGCGATCATCGTCGCCGGCGGCGTGGTCGTCATGCCCTCGCCGGTGACGCGCACTGCGGCCACTGCCGCAAGCGAGCCGAGCACGAGCAGGCCGGCAGCGATCAGCGCGCCGCGTGGGAATGGTTGGTTGTCAAATGGGTCGCTCATCGTTCCTCACGCAGCCACTGCGATCTGCGGCCGCGACGTTTCATTCGCAGCTGGAGTTTTGTGCTCCGCACGTCCTTGCTCCGGACTCCACTGAACCGGCGCCTGAACTGCGGCCGCGAGCGCTTGCGACAGAATGTTCGCTACTGCGACGGCATCGGGCACGGCGCGCATCATCGGTTCCGGATGCGCGAAGCGCCAGCGGCGCACGTGCGGCCACAGCACCGCGTACGCAAGCCGCACGTCGTCGCCTTTCAATTGCAACGGCATGTCGCCGCTGCGATCGCCGTGCACCTTCAACCCCGCTGCAGCGATATCGGGCAGCGGCAAGTTGACGACGATCGGCAGCGCAATGCCGACGCGCATCGCGACGCGGCGATTGGTGATCGCGTACACCGTCGTGCTCGCGCTCATCCACGCGATCACGTACAGCACCGCGATTGCTGCGAGCGCGAGCCCGGCGAGATCGATGCTCGACGCGAGCGCCGCGCCGAGCGTCTGCCCATCGGAAAACGAGAACGCGACTCGCAGCGCGAGCATTGCGGCGAAATAGACCGCGAGCTTGCGCACGTGAAATGCCGTGCGTGCGAGTGAGCGCCAGTCGGGAGCGCCTTGCCACAGCACGTGCTCTCCCTCGGGCAACTGCTCGCGAATGCCGGGGATTTCGAATGTCGGCAAATCGTTCTTCACAGCACCGACGTTCATAACATTGATTCCGCGCGCGCCGGTGTTGCATACAACGTGCCGCCACCGTAGTAGGCGACGATCTTGTCCTCTTCGAGCAGCGTCACCTGATCGGGATTGCGCAGCGCCGGCACGTTGGCAAACTGGCTGCCGAGAATCGATTTCACGCCAACCCTGCGCCGCATCACGCGCGCAAACGTCGTCGGCAACAACACGCGCCGTCCGCCGCCCTGCCCAGCGAGTTCGACTTCCAGGTAGCGCGCGACGACCTCGGAGCGATCGACCCACACGTCGCGCACCGTGCCGCCCACTACGCCGTCGGCACCCACTACCGGCAAGCCGCGCGGATTCAGGTCGCGCGGTTCGAGCGCGTGATCCTGCGCCACCCGCAGCGGAACGATCTTCGGCTTGTTGTCGACCGTTAAGTCCGGCGTGTCGGCGCGGTTGGCGTACGACCCCGGTCCCACTGCGTCGAGCATCGCATTGCCGGTCGGCATCTGCGGCGCGCCTGGAAATCCCGCCACCGGCCGCAGGCGGATCTCGCGCGTGTCGTTCTCTGCACGCGGCACGGTCACGGCAGGAAGACCGTACGCCTGCTTGTACGTCTTGCTGGGAGGCACCTCCGGAAATCCCTGGATCTTGACGCGCGGAGCACGCTCGCTCCGGTCCGAAACGAGCGGGTAGCCTTCGCGCTTGTTCTCGCGGTGCAGGTAATAGATCAGGCCCGCAAAGAAAATCCAGAAGCCGTAGAGAACGAGCTGGGCAACATCGATGTAGCTGGTAATCGCGCCGGTGGGCATATCGACCTCCGCTTATTTACTGACCAACAAATCAGCCGGGAAACTCGGCCAAGCCGAAACTTGAAGATGAACGTGAATCAGACGGCATCGACGGCGCGCGTGCGTGCTGCACGAGCGGGCCGATCACAACCAGTGTCGCAAACAGCAAACCAACTTCGATGTGATAAACGAATCCATAACCGGCCGCGGCGCCCTGTTCGAGCATTGCGGATCCGAGCGATCCATTGACGGCAAGATTGGAAACCAGATCGCGCAGCGCGCCCCCGAGCGCGATCGCGATGCCGCCGGCGGTCGCATGCACTGCGCCCCACGCGCCAAGCGCAAGACCCGCGTTGCCGTTCCGCTCGAGCGCCATCGCGGCGGTGAGCGTGCCGACGGCGAACAGTCCGCCGCTGAAACCGATAGTCACCGTACCAATGCGAAACAGTGCCGGCGAATCAAGCGGTGCGGAAAAGATCACCGCGGAAAACGCGGCCACTCCCATGACCAAGCCATAGGCAGCGAGCTTGTAAGCATCAGTGCCCCGCGAAAGCCAGTGTGCGGCGTACCCAAACGCAGCCAACGCACCCGCGGCTTGCAACGCAGTGAGTGCCGTCGTTTCGCCCACCCCTAACTTCAGCACTTCGCCGCCATACGGTTCGAGGATGATGTCCTGCATATAGAAAGCCGCGGTTCCCAATCCGACGGCCCACAGAAATCGCTGCGAGCGACCTTGCTTGACGAACTCACGCCACGAATCGCGAAACGCGGGGCGCGTGCCGACGCGTGAACGCGATGGATTACGTGTCTCCTGTTTCCACAACGCGACCATGTTGAGCACCATCGTCACCACCGCTGCGCCCTGAATCACCTGGATCAATCGCAGCTCACTGAAATCGGCCAGCAATATTCCGAACACGATCCCGCTGACGACCATGCCGCCGAGCAGCATCACATACAGCAGCGCGACCACGCGCGGGCGCGATGCTTCAGGTGCAATGTCGGTTGCGAGCGCGAGGCCGGCAGTTTGCGTCGTGTGCGTGCCGGCGCCGATCAGCAGGAATGCCAGCGCAGCGCCGGCCTGACCAACCCACACCGGCGCCTGGCCTTCACCCGATAACACCAGCAAGGCAAACGGCATGATCGCCAGCCCGCCGAATTGCAGCAGCGAGCCGAACCAGATGTAAGGCACGCGCCGCCAGCCGAGTGCCGAGCGATGCGTGTCCGAGCGAAAACCTATCAATGCACGAAACGGCGCGAATACGAGCGGCAGCGCGACCATCAGCGCGACCAGCCAGGCAGGGACGTTGAGCTCGACGATCATCACGCGGTTCAGCGTGCCGACCAGCAGCACGGTGGCCATGCCGACCGAGACCTGAAACAGCGCGAGGCGCAGCAGGCGGCCGAGTGGAAGCTCGACGCTGGCGGCGTCGGCAAACGGCAGATAACGCGAGCCGACCTTCCCCCAGGCGTGCGTCCACGCGCGCATCCATAGCGCGGTAGGCGCAAACGACCGCGAGCGATCGGGTCCCACGCTGTTCATCCGTGCTTCAGCTCCATGGCGTGCGAGATATAAAAAGAGCGCGCGACTCTCGCGGAGCGGACCGCGCGCCAGCCCGCGAGCGCCGGCGCTTCGGTAACCCGCGCCCGCAAAGCACTTTCGGCGACCGGTTCGATCGCAGGCGCACGATCGTGCCGCGGAAACAGTCGGCCGACCGCGTGCATCGTCGCCAGCAACGGCGTCTTCGGTGCGAACGTAAACAACATCGACGTGCGCGTGCGCGCCGCCAGGCTGCCGAGTACGCGCACGATGTCGGGTGCGTGATAATGGATCAGCGAATCCATTGCAACGATGTGATCAAAATCGGTGATCGCCGCGTCGAGCATGTCGCCGACGGCGAATTCGAGCCGACCGGGAGCGGCGATGTCCGGAGCGCGTTCGCGCGCCAGGTTGATCAGCGTCGCGGAAAGATCGATCGCGACCACGTGCGCGCCGCGCCGCGCCGCCTGGACCGCAAGCGCACCGGTGCCGCAGCCGGCATCGAGCAATCTCAAGCCCCGCATGTCGTTCGGCAGCCACGAAAGCAGCGTGCTCCGCATTTCGTCGCGCCCCGCGCGCACGGTGGCGCGAATGCGGCCGACCGGTGCATCGGAGGTCAGTCGCTTCCACGCTTCGACCGCGGTGCGGTCGAAGTAGGTTTCCAGCTGCCCGCGGCGCTGTTCGTAGGTAACGCTGGACATATGCTCAGTCAAAACCCAGCAAATCGAAAATGTCGCGATCCTTCATCGGCACGGCGATCAGCGGATCGGTGCCGGCCCACAGCGCGGCCGCGAGCCGCAGGTATTCCTTCTGCACTGCGTCGACTTCGGGCGATGACTCCATTTCGAACAGCGTCGCCTTCTTCAGCCGGCTCCTGCGAATCACGTCGAGGTCCGGGAACATCGCCATCGTTTTGAGTCCGACCACGTTGTTGAACTTGTCGATCTGATCGGTCTCGCTGCTGCGATTGGCGATCACGCCGCCGAGCCGCACGTTGTAGTTTTTCGACTTCGCCTGAATCGCCGCGACGATTCGGTTCATCGCGAAGATCGAATCGAAGTCGTTGGCGGTGATGATCAGCGCGCGGTCCGCGTGCTGCAGCGGTGCGGCAAAGCCGCCGCACACGACGTCTCCGAGCACGTCGAAGATCACGACGTCGGTGTCTTCGAGCAGGTGGTGCTCCTTCAACAGCTTGACCGTCTGGCCGACGACGTAGCCGCCGCATCCGGTGCCCGCAGGCGGGCCGCCCGCTTCGACGCACATCACGCCGTTGTAGCCCTCGAACACGAAGTCTTCGGCGCGCAACTCTTCCGGATGAAAATCGACCGTCTCCAGAATGTCGATCACGGTCGGCACCAGCCGCTTGGTAAGCGTGAACGTCGAGTCGTGTTTCGGATCGCAGCCGATCTGCAGCACGCGCTTGCCGAGCTTGGAGAACGCGACCGACAGGTTCGACGATGTTGTGCTCTTGCCGATGCCACCTTTACCGTAGACCGCGAACACTTTTGCGGTGCCGATCTTCAGGTTCGGATCCATTTGTACCTGGACACTGCCCTCACCATCGAGCTTCTTCGGAAGGCTGCGGCGCAGCTCGGTAATCGGAACACTCACTATGTCGTTCATGCAGCCATCTCCAATCCGATACCTTCGAGTCGGTCTTCCAGTTCTTCGCCGGCACGGCGCAGCGCTGCCAAAGTTTTTTCGTCGGGATTCCAGTAACGCCGGTCGTGCGCTTCAAGCAATCGATTCGCCACGCGCGCAGACGCGGTGGGATTCAGCTTCGCCAGCCGCTCGCGCATCGCGTCATCGAGCATGAAGGTCTGCGTCACCTGCTGATACACCCACGGCGCAACCTGCCCGGTGGTGGCCGACCAGCCCATCGTGTTCGTGACCTGCACTTCGATCTGCCGCACGCCTTCGTAGCCGTGCTCGAGCATGCCCTCGTACCACTTGGGATTGAGCGTGCGCGTGCGCGTCTCGAGCGCAACCTGCTCGGCCAGCGTGCGCACTTTTGCATCGCCGGTCGTTTGATCGCTTATATATAGAGGCACGTCCTGCTTGCGCGCGCGTTTCACGGCGCGGCTGATGCCGCCGAGCGTGTCGAAGTAATGATCGACGGTGGTTACGCCGAGCTCGACCGAATCGAGGTTCTGGTAGGCGAGCGATACGTCGGCGAGCACGCTCTCGAGCAGCTTGGCGCGCTGCATCGGCCGTCCTGCGCGACCATACGCAAAGCACTTGCGCCGCGTGTACGTCTCGGCCAACTCGTCCTCGTCGTCCCAGCGGCTGTTGTCAATCAGGTGGTTGACGTTGGAACCGTAGGCACCGTCGGCGTTGGAAAATACTCGCAATGCCGCGGTTTCGAGATCGCAGCTGTGCTGCTGCTGGTACGCGAGCGCGTGCTTGCGCACGAAGTTCTGCTCGGGCGGCTCGTTGGCACTCGCCGCCTGAAACGCCGCGTCGGCCAGCAGCTTGATCTGCAGCGGCAACAGGTCGCGAAAGATTCCCGACAGCGTCATCACGACATCAATGCGCGGGCGGCCGAGCTCGGGCAGCGCAATCAACTCCGCGCCCGCGAGCCGTCCGTAGCTGTCAAAACGCGGCCGAGCGCCTAGCAGCGCGAGCGCTTGCGCGATCGGCGCGCCTTCGCTCTTCAGGTTGTCTGTGCCCCACAAGACAAGCGCGATTGATTCTGGAACTTCATTGCAGTCTGCCGCGTGGCGGGCCAGCAGTCGCTCGGCCTGGCGAGCGCCGTCGGCCACTGCGAACGCGCTCGGGATGCGATACGGATCGAAGCCGTGCACGTTGCGTCCGGTGGGCAGCACTTCGGGCGTGCGCAGCAGGTCACCGCCGGGCGCAGGTCGAATGAAGCCACCATCGAGTACGTGCAGCAGCGCAGGGAGCTCGTGATCGGTTACCAGCAGGCGGTCGGTCTCGGCCAGCGCACGCAGCACGTTTAGCGCAGCGTCGTCGGCTTGCGCTCCGGTTAACGCGAGCGCATCTTCGGGCAAGACCCCACGCACCAAAGCTTCGATCGTTGCACGCGCGGGATGCGCCGCATGCGACGCCTCGGCGACCGAAAGCAACAGGTCAACGCGCTGCTCGATCGACGGCACTTCACCGACGACGTGCAACCCATGCGGAATCAGCGTTTGTTCAACTTCAATGACCGCACGCGCGATTTTCGCGATCTGCACGTCGAAATCGTGCGCCCACGCAGGCTCGGCGCTCGTCAGATCGACCGCAGCGGCCTGCGTCTGAATCAACGCCGCGAGATCGCTCCGTTGTGCCGCTTCATCGGGTGCCATCGTGCGCCAGCGTTCGATCGATGACTTAAGTTCGAGCAGCCCGCGATACAAGCCCGCGTGCGCGATGGGCGGCGTCAGGTAGCTGATCAGAGTCGCAGCGGCGCGACGCTTGGCGATCGTGCCTTCCGATGGATTGTTCGACGCGTACAGATAGAAGTTCGGGAGATCGCCGATCAGCCGATCGGGCCAGCACTTGCCCGACATTCCGGTCTGCTTGCCCGGCATGAACTCGAGCGCGCCGTGCGTGCCGAAATGCAGCACTGCATCAGCGCCGAAATCCTCGCGCAGGTAGCGATAGAACGCCGAGAACGCATGCGTCGGTGCGAAGCCTTTCTCGAACAGCAGCCGCATCGGATCGCCTTCATAGCCGAACGCGGGCTGGATGGCGACAAACACGTTGCCGAACTGCGCACCGAGCACGAACACCGATGCGCCGTCGCTCTGCTGCTTGCCAGGCGCCGGTCCCCATTGAACTTCAATCTCGCGCAGCCAGCGCTCGCGCCGCACGAGATCGTCGACGCCGATGCGCGCATGCACGTTGGCATTTGCGCCGTAGCGAGCCGAGTTTCCGACGATGACGTGATGCCGCAGATCATCAATGCTCGCCGGCACATCAACCGTGTAGCCGCCAGCCTTCATCGCGATCAGCATGCGATGCAACGACGCGAACACCGACAGGTACGCAGCGGTGCCAGTGTTGCCTGCGTTGGGCGGGAAGTTGAACAACACGACAGCGACTTTGCGCTGTGCGCGCCCGGCACGTCGCAGCGAGACGAGACGCGAGACGCGCGCGGCGAGCATGTCGATGCGCTCGGAGCAAATGCTCATGTCGCGCGCACGTTCGGCATGCTCGAACTTGCAGCCTCGTTCGCATCCGGTGCAAGTGCCGCTGGCGCGCCCACCGTAGATCATCGGTCCGGTGGCGCCGTCGAGCTCGGGGATCGCAACCATCATCGTGCTCTCGACCGGCAGCAGTCCGCGCTCGGACTCGCCCCATTGCTCGAGACTCTGGAACTCGACTGGATGCGCGGCGAGGTACGGAACGTCGAGCTGCGCGAGCATGCCCTCGGCCGCCTTCGCATCGTTGTAGGCCGGCCCGCCGACGAGCGAGAAACCGGTCAGCGACACCACAGCGTCAACCACCGTCGCGCCGTCCTTGACGAAGAACTGCTGCACCGCCGGGCGCGAGTCCAGGCCGCTCGCAAACGCCGGAATCACGCGCATGCCGCGCGCTTCGAGCGCTGTGATCACACCGTCGTAATGCGACGTGTTGCCCGCCAGCACATAAGAGCGCATCAGCAGCAATCCAACGACACCGCTCGGTTCCGCGCGCGATGCCGGCAGCGCTTTCACCTTGTCGCCGATGCGGGCTTTCATGCGTGGGTGGTACACGCCGACGTCGGGATACTCGGCCGGCGGCAGCGCGGGCAGCGTGCCGCGCAATGCGCGGCGTGTGCCGTCGGCGTAGCGATCCACCAGATAACGCACCAGATTGGCGACGTTGTTGTCCGACCCCGCCAGCCAGTACTGCAGCGTCAGGAAATATGCGCGCACGTCCTGCGCGGTGCCGGGGATGAAGCGCAGCATCTTCGGCAACCGGCGCAGCATTCGCATCTGCTGCGCGCCGGCACTTCCCGGCTTGCCGTTGTCTTTGCCCTTGCTGCCGCGCAGCCGCTTCAGTAACGACATCGGGCCCGATTGCGGGCCGCTCATGTCGAAGCGACCCAGGCGCGTGAGCTTGACCGCTTCGCCGGCCGACATGCAGACGACCATCGCGTCGCATTGATCGCGCCGCTCCTGCAGCGCGGGCAGCACAGCCTGAATGTGATCCTCCATGAACATCATCGTCACGATGATGATGTCGCCCTGCGCGATGTCGGCCTTGCAGCGTTGCAGCGCCGAGGGATCGTCGCTCCACTCGGACGCCGCGTGCAGGCCGAGGCGCAGTCCGGGCAGTTCGCGCAGCAACACGTGTTGCGCGCGCTCGGTCGCACTGGCCAGATGGCTGTCCAGCGTGACGATGACCACGCGAATCGGCGTGCTCGTCGCAGAAATCGCGGTCAACTTAGCGACCGAAGTGAGCTTTGGCGTCATACAGTGTGTCGACCGTGATCAGTTGCACGCCGCGTTCAACGGCAAAGCGCTCGGTGTTGCGGCGCGCCTTGCCGCGCACAAAGAACGGAATCTTTCCAAGCTCTTTCTCGCCGTCGAGCGACCATTCGAGGTGTGTTTCGGCGCTCTGAGGCGCGACGCTCTCGACCGGCGCCGCCGGTGCGGGCGCCGGTTGCGATGCGCGCATCGCCTGATGCCCGGCGCTTTGCAGATGCGACGCCGTGGCGTCGCCGTGAAACTCGAAGTCATCGCGGAACATCTGCAGCAGATGTTCTTCGAGCCCCATCACCAGCGGATGCACCCACGTATCGAAGAGAACGTTCGCGCCCTCGAAGCCGTACACCGGACTGAAGCGCGCGGGCACGTCCTGCACGTGAATCGGCGACGAGATGACCGCGCATGGAATTCCGAGCCGCTTCGCGATGTGACGCTCCATCTGCGTACCGAGCACGAGGTCGGGCGCAGCCGCATTGATGGCGGCCTCGACTTCGAGGTAGTCGTCGCTGATCAGCGGATCGACGCCGTAGCGCTGCGCCGCCTCGCGCACGTCGCGCGCGAACTCGCGGCTGTACGTGCCGAGGCCGACGACGGTAAAGCCCATCTCTTCCTTCGCAACACGCGCGGCCGCCAGCGCGTGCGTGGCGTCGCCGAAAACAAAAACGCGCTTGCCTGTTAGGTAGGTCGAGTCGACCGAACGCGCGTACCACTGCAGGCGAGATTGCGACGCCGACAGATTGGCCGCGCCGGGCTGCTCATGCTTCAACACCGGTGACGGATCGACGCCCGCAAGCTGCGCCACTTCGGCGACGAACTCGCGCGTGGCGCCGAGGCCCATCGGAATCGTCTTCGTATAAGGCATTCCGAACGAGCGCTGCAGCCACGACGCCGTCGAGCGCGAGGTCTCCGGATACAGATCGATGTTGAAATCGGCATCGGGAAGGCGGCGGATGTCGTCCGCCGTCGCGCCCAGCGGCACGATCGCGTTGACGTCGATGCCGAGCTGATCGAGCAACCGATCGATCTCGACGATGTCGTCGCGGCAGCGGAACCCGAGCGACGTCGGACCGAGCAGGTTGGCGCTCGCGCGCCGGTTGCGGAACCCGGGCGGCCGGTGCGGCGTTCCCGGCGGCGGCACCTTGTCGGCGAGCAGCGTGCGCACCAGCTGATACAACGACTCCGACGCACCCCAATTTTCTTTTTTCGAGTACGCAGGCAGCTCGAGCGCGACAACGGGAATCGGCAGCCCCATCGATTGCGCGAGCACGCCGGCCTGGTCCTGAATCAGCTCGGCGGTGCACGATTCGCCGACGAACATCGCGTCGGGCTTGAAGCGCTCGTACGCTTCTGCCACGGCGACCTTGACGAGGTTAGCCGTGTCGCCACCGAGATCTCGCGCCTGAAAGGTCGTGTAGCTGACCGGCGGCCGATGGTCCTGACGCTCGATCATCGTGAACAACAGATCGGCGTACGTATCGCCCTGCGGCGCGTGCAGAACATAGTGCACACCCTTCATCGATGCCGCGATGCGCATCGCGCCGACATGCGGCGGGCCTTCGTACGTCCACAGGGTCAGTTGCATGCGCTACACACTCAGGCGCTCGCGCCGCTCGAGCGGGCGCGCAAAAATTTCGGCCAGGTCTGCGGCCTGGTCGAAACCATGAATCGGCGTGAACACCAGTTCGATCGACCACTTGGTCGTCAGACCCTCGGCCTCGAGCGGATTGGCGAGTCCGAGTCCGCACACCGTCAGATCGGGCCGCACAGTACGCACACGGTCGAGCTGCTTGTCGACGTGCTGGCCTTCGGACAGCACCGCACTCGCAGGCAGCAGCGGCAGCTCCGCACTCACCATCTGACGATCGAGATGCGGCGTCCCGACTTCAATCAACTCCACGTTCATCTCGCGATGCAGAAAGCGCGCGAGCGGAATTTCGAGCTGTGAATCCGGCATGAAGAACACGCGCTTGCCGGCGAGCCGATCGCGATACTTCGCGAGACTCAAGCGCGCTCGCTCGGCGAGCGGCTGGATTACTTCGCGCACGCGCTGCGAGCTTATGTTCCATTCAGCCGCGGCGGCTTCGAACCATGCCGTCGTGCCTTCGGCGCCGAACGGATATTGCGCAGAAATCAATGTCGAGCCACGCGCGGTGAGCGCCCGCACGGTTTCGCCGTTGAAAGGCTGCGCAAGCAGCAGATGCGTGTTGGCACCCACCGAGGGCAGATCGGCCGCGCGACGCGCCGGGAAAAACCGTACCGGCCCGATTCCCAGCGCATCGAAGCAGCGCTGAAACTGGTCTTCGACGACGTCAGCGACGCAACCGACGACCAGCAACTGCTTTTCATCGCTGTCCTGCAGCACCGGCACCATCGACTTCAGCGCGTTGTCTTCGCCTTGCGTGAAAGTCGTCTCGATGCCCGAGCCGGAATAGTTGAGCACCCTCACCTTCGGAAACAGCCGCGCGTTGAGCCGCTCCGCGGCCTTGGCAAGATCGAGCTTGATGACTTCGGAGGGACACGACCCCACGAGGAACAGTGTGCCTATGTCGGGGCGGCGCTCGAGCAACGTGACGCAGATGCGGTCGAGCTCATCATTGGCATCCGCAAGACCGGCCAGGTCGCGATCGGTGAGAATCGCCGTGCCAAAGCGTGGCTCGGCAAAGATCATCACGCCCGCGGCGGACTGGATCAGGTGTGCGCAGGTGCGGGAGCCCACCACCAGGAAAAACGCGTCCTGCATTTTTCGATGCAGCCAAATGATTCCCGTCAACCCGCAAAACACCTCGCGCTGTCCGCGCTCCTTCAGCACCGGAATTTCAGCGCGAACTTGAGTCAGCACAGCGCGCGGAACGGCCGACAGATCGTTCATTTAGGCGGGCGTCCCCGAAACTGAAGCGTCGGCGGGCACGCGCTCGCGACGCGCGGCGCGCAGTTTCAGCAGAAATTGACCGGCGTTGATGACGTACGTCGCGTAGGCGGCCAGCGCCAGGAACATCAACCCGCGCGCGTCGAGTGCGGCGAACGCGAGCGCCAGCAGATACGCCGAGTGCAGCGCCAGCACCAGCATGCTGAACACGTCTTCCCAGAAAAACGGCCGCGCGAACAGGTAGACGCCGAAGACCTCTTTTTCCCAGATCGAGCCGGTCACCATGATCGCGTACAGCGTCAAGGTCTTGACGACCACCGAGGCGGTTGCGATCACAAAGCCTTCGCCAGTGGCCAAGTACCGCAAAACCAACACCAGGCTGATCAGAAAAACGAGGAATTGGACCGGCGCGAGCACACCCTGCACGGTCGTCCAGCCCGACTCGTCCCGCCGCCGGCGCTCGTCGCGTGTGTAAAGAGGCCGGTGTCCCGGGTCTCGGACCTCTTGCTGCCGCATCGCTTCCTTAAGGTTGCATCACGATCTCCGAACGAATCTATGCCGGAGACGGACTGATGTCAACTTTAATGTACGTCAGAAAAACTTGACGCCTGACCACGACTGGACTAAAAATTGCCAGAAGGGAATTTGCTCATTTCCCTTGACGGCGATTTGAGGTCTGTGGAATAAATTGGCTTCGGGTGCAGCGGATGCGAGAAGTGCAGCAAGACACGCCGCCACTGACCCTCGAAGGTGCGCTGCGGCGCTCGACAAAAAAATGTGCGGGGCTCGAACCTCGCAGACTCGGAGGAGACTCATGGCCGCAATGAATCAACAATGCGTTGAAACCCGAGGCCGTGATTCCCCGGACAGCGTTCAGAACGACGATTCATCTGGCCCTTCGAACGTGCGCTGGGCCAACAGCGCAGAGCGTCTTTCCAGCCTGGTACGCACCATCGAAGGTGAAGTGATCCCGCGCTTGGTGCTCGCACATCGCAACGGCGGTGCAATTCCGCCGGTGGCTTTCGGTTTGCGCCCGATGTTGCTCAACACTAGTGCTGTCACCGAGTTCGCGCAGCTCGTCATTGCGCAAGACGCGACATTTTTGACGACGCACGTACAACAGATGCGCGCGCGGGGCCTCGCGATCGAATCGCTCTATATCAATCTGCTTGCCCCCACGGCGCGCCACCTCGGCGAGATGTGGGATGACGATTTATGCGACTTCGCGACCGTGACAATGGCGCTCTGGCGGCTGCAACAGGTGGTGCGCAATCTGAGCTCGTCGTTCGTCGGCGAGGCGGAAGCGGCCGGCGAATTGCAGCGCGCGATCTTTGCATCGATGCCGGGCGAGCAACACACGTTCGGGCTCTTCATGGTGGCCGAATTTTTCCGCCGCGCGGGCTGGGACGTGCTCGACGGCCCGATGCGCACGCGCGACGAGCTGGTCGCTGTCATCCGAGACGAGCCATTTGCCGTTGCAGGGCTGTCGCTCGCGCGTGAAAGCAGAGTCGATGAATTGACCGACCTGATCACCGCGATCAAGAGCGCGTCGCGCAATCGGAGCATCAAGATCATGGTGGGCGGCCCGGTATTCGTCGAGCATCCCGAATTAGTCAGGCGCGTCGGCGGCGACGCAACGGCAAGCGATGGGCATACGGCGGTAAGAGTGGCCCAGGACATGCTTTCGATTCCGCCACGAAACTGTTAGGGTGCCAGCAGGGCGATCCGGCGACGGGAGACGCCGGATCCGGTTCATGTAGCCGAAGGATTAGTTTGCTGTGAGCCAGTTTGTCTCCCCGAAGCAATCGCTTGGAAACCTCGACGCCGAGGCTGCCGCCAAGGTCATCTCCGCTGTAGCCGACGTTGCACTGGTCGTCGATAGCGAAGGGGTGATTCTCGACCTGTCGTTCGGCAGCGACGAGCTGTCGAGCGAGAGCTACAGTCATTGGCTCGGGCAACCCTGGGCATCGACCGTCACGGCAGAAAGCAAGCCCAAGGTCGAAGCGCTGCTGCGCGATGCCGCAGCCGATGGCGCGCCAGCGTGGCGCCACATAAATCATCCGTCGCCGCTTGGCGCTGACGTACCGATTTTGTATTCGGCGATCAAGCTCGGGCGCGCCGGGCGCGTGGTCGCGGTCGGGCGCAACCTGCGCGCGGCATCGGTGATGCAGCAGCGCCTGGTCGAAGCGCAACAATCCCTGGAGCGCGACTACGCGCGGCTGCGACACGCGGAAACGCGCTACCGGCTGCTGTTCCAAATGGCTTCGGAAGCGATTCTGATTGTCGATGGCCAGACAGAACGAGTGGTCGAAGCCAATCCGGTCGCGGTGCAGCTGCTGGGCAACAGCTCGAAGCAGGTGGTCGGCCGGCAATTTCCTGAGGACTTTCATACGGCGAGCGCGGCGGAGTTGAAAGCGCTGCTGAGTGCGGTGCGAATCACCGGCCACGCCGAGGATGTGCCGGTGCGGTTCGGCGATCGCGGCCCCGAGTTTCGCGTTGCCGCTTCGCTTTTCAGGCAGGACAACAATTCACACTTTCTGATTCGGCTTTCGCCTCTGCAGGGCGCAACCATTGAGAGCGCAGCGGCGCGCGCGCGCTCGACGGTGCTGCGCGCACTGGAAAGCTCGCCCGACGGTTTTGTGGTGACCGAACACAACGGCCGCGTGCTTTTCGCCAACCGCGCGTTCGTCGATCTGGTGCAGTTCGCGACCGAAGAGCAGGTACGAGGCAAGTCGCTCGATCAGTGGCTCGGGCGGCCTGGTGTTGATCTGAGCGTGTTGATCGCCAATCTGCGCCAGCACGGCTCGGTGCGCCTGTTTGCCACTGCGCTGCGTGGCGAATTCGGCGCCACCTCGGAGGTCGAAATTTCTGCGGTGTCGGTCGACGATGGCCCGGACGCCTGCCTGGGATTCACGATTCGCGGCATTGATCGCCGCTTGGCGTCGACGCCGGCGCCGAGCGGCCGCGAGCTGCCGCGCTCGGTCGAGCAGCTGACCGAGCTGATCGGACGCGTGCCGCTAAAAGATATTGTGCGAGAAACAACGGACGTGATCGAGCGGTTGTGCATCGAAGCCGCGCTCGACCTGACCGCCGACAACCGCGCGTCAGCCGCGGAGATGTTGGGGTTGAGCCGGCAGAGCCTGTACGTGAAGCTGCACCGCTACGGGCTGGGCGATCTGGAGTCCGACGCGGCCTCCTAGTGTTGCGCCGGCGTCTTTGCAGATTGACGCTTGGCCGTGTCAAGAATAATGTGCACGCATGGCGCGCACCGTTTCCGGCACCTCTCTCGCATTGCCCGCGCCCGGCGCCGTCCTGGAACTGCTGAAGCCGATCACGTGGTTTCCGCCGATGTGGGCGTTCGGCTGCGGCGTCGTCTCGTCCGGCGTCGCCTTTGAAGGCCGCTGGCTCGATATCGTCGCCGGAGTGTTACTCGCGGGGCCGCTGGTGTGCGCCACCAGCCAGGCGGTGAACGACTGGTTCGACCGCGACGTCGATGCGATCAACGAGCCGCATCGGCCAATCCCTTCGGGTCGCATGCCGGGGCGCTGGGGTCTTTACATCGCTATTGCGTGGACCGTGTTGTCGCTGCTGGTCGCAAGCGCGCTCGGTCCATTAGTCCTCGGCGCCGCCACACTCGGGCTGGTGCTCGCGTGGGCGTATAGCGCGCCTCCGATCCGGCTCAAGCAGAACGGCTGGTGGGGCAACGCCGCGTGCAGCCTCAGCTATGAAGGCCTGGCGTGGATCACCGGCGCCGCGGTGATGACTGCGGGCGTGGCGCCCGACGCGCGTGTGTTCGTGCTAGCGCTGCTGTACAGCGCGGGTGCGCACGGCATCATGACGCTGAACGATTTCAAGGCGGTCGAAGGCGACCGCCGCATGGGGATCCGCTCGCTGCCGGTGCAGCTCGGCATCGACGGCGCCGCGCGTGCGGCGTGCCTGGCGATGGCGGTGCCGCAGGCAGTCGTGGTCGCACTGCTGATCTTTTGGAACTGCCCGTGGCACGCGCTGGCTGTCGGTGTGCTGCTGGCGGCGCAACTGTTGATGATGGTGCGTTTTCTGAAGCAGCCGCGCGAGCGCGCGCTGTGGCTCAGCGCGTTCGGTGTGAATTTCTTCGTGCTCGGCATGCTGGTCAGCGCGTTCGCACTGCGCGGCTTGCTCGCAGGCTGATGGTTGCAGCGCAGGTTCAGCTGCAACGGCCTCTAGGCTGGCTCGGCATCGTGCGACTCGGTCTGGTACAGACTGCGCTCGGCGCGATCGTCGTGCTGACGACGTCGACGCTGAACCGCGTGATGGTGGTCGAGCTTGCACTGCCCGCGGCGTTGCCGGGCGCACTAGTCGCGCTGCATTACGGGTTGCAGATACTGCGGCCGCGCCTCGGTCACGGCTCCGATGTCGGCGGGCGGCGCACCCCGTGGATCATCGGCGGCATGGCGGTACTGGCACTCGGCGGCACGCTGGCCGCCGTAGCTACTTCATGGATGTCGAGCAACATCGTCGTCGGCGTTGCGCTGGCCGTGGTTGCGTTCATCTTGATCGGACTCGGTGTCGGCGCGTCCGGAACCAATTTGCTGGTGCTGCTTGCCAAGCGCGTCGACCCGCAGCGCCGCGCGGCGGCGGCGACGATCACGTGGGTAATGATGATCTCGGGCTTCGTCGTCACTGCAACAACAGCCGGATATTTCCTCGATCCGTTTTCTGCTGCGCGATTGATTGCGGTCACCGCGAGCGTTTCCGCGATCGCGTTGTTGGTGACCGTGTTCGCGGTGCGGGACATCGAAGGTGCGACGGCGTATCAAGCACATCACACAGCTCCGAAGGCATCATTCCGCGAAGCACTGAAGCAGGTCTGGGCCGAACCGCAGTCACGCCGCTTCACGATCTTCATCTTCGTGTCGATGCTCGCGTACAGCGCGCAGGATCTGATCCTCGAGCCGTTTGCCGGCACCGTGTTCGGTCTCACACCAGGCGAGTCGACGCAGCTGGCCGGCGTTCAGAACGGCGGCGTGTTGCTCGGCATGCTGTTGGTTGGCTTCGCCGCCAGCGGACCGTTCGCGGGCCGGCTAGGCTCGCTGCGCACGTGGACCTTGATCGGCTGCGTCGCCTCGGCGCTCGCGTTGTTTAGCCTGTCGCTCGCGGGCATTGGCGGGCCGGGATGGCCGCTAAGACCGTTGGTATTTGCGCTGGGCGTCGCCAACGGCGCCTTCGCAGTCGCCGCCATCGGCTCGATGATGGCGCTGGTTGGCCAGGGACGCGCCGCGCGCGAAGGCGTGCGCATGGGGCTGTGGGGAGCTGCACAGGCGCTCGCGTTCGGGCTCGGCGGATTCATCGGCACCGTCGCGAGCGACGTCGCGCGCTATCTGATCGGTTCACCCGCCACCGCGTACGCGACCGTGTTCGCCGCCGAAGCGGTGCTGTTCCTGCTTGCAACCGGCCTCGCGCTGCGCGCGGTGCGAGCGAACGGTGCAAACCTGGATCGCTACGCACCGCCGAGCCGAGCCTCGCTCGCACACGGAATCAGCCAGAACTAACGCGATGGACTCAATGCAAACATTCGATGCAGTCGTCATTGGCGGCGGCCCTGCGGGAGCCACTGCAGCCACCGATCTTGCGCGCCGCGGCCGCGCGGTATTGCTGCTCGATCGCGACGGACGCATCAAGCCGTGCGGCGGAGCGATTCCGCCGGCGCTGATCGAAGAGTTCGCGATTCCCGACGCGCTGCTGGTGGCACGCGCGTCGTCGGCACGGATGTTCTCACCGGCAGACAATCGCGTGGACATGCCGATCGACGGCGGCTTCGTCGGCATGGTCGATCGCGAAGTTTTCGACGAGTGGCTGCGCGAGCGTGCGCACGCGGCGGGCGCGCAGCGCCGCACCGGTAGCTTCGATCGCGTTGCACGCGACGCCGACGGCGTATCGATCGTTCATTTTCACGACAAGGACGGCGCCGCGAGCCAGGTGCGCGCACGCGCGATCATCGGCGCCGACGGCGCACGATCGTCAGTCGCACGCCAATGCGTGCCCGAGGCGGGCGAAGTACCGCACGTCTTCGCGTATCACGAGATCGTGCGCTCGCCGCGAGCGGAATCGGGCTTCGACGGCGGGCGGTGCGACGTGTACTACCGCGGATCGATCTCGCCTGACTTCTACGGCTGGGTGTTCCCGCACGGAGACACTACCAGCGTTGGTTCGGGCACGGCGCTAAAAGGTTTTTCGGTGCGCAGTGCGGTGACCGCGCTGCGCGACGTCGCGGGACTGACGGCGAGCGAGACGATCCGCCGCGAGGGCGCACCGATTCCTTTACGCCCGCTGCGCAAATGGGACAACGGGCGTGACGTCGTGCTCGCCGGTGACGCTGCCGGCGTGGTCGCGCCGGCGTCGGGAGAAGGCATCTACTACGCGATGGCGGGCGGACGTATGGCAGCGGACGCGGTCGAGCAGCTGCTGGTCACCCGCAACCCGCGCACGTTGCGCGGCGCACGCAAGCGCTTCATGAAAGCGCACGGCCGCGTGTTTCTCGTGCTCGGAATCATGCAGAAGTTCTGGTACTCGAGCGACAAGCGACGCGAGCGCTTCGTGCGCATCTGCGAAGACCCCGACGTGCAGCAGCTCACGTGGCAGGCCTATATGCACAAGAAACTGGTGCGCGCCAAGCCGATGGCGCACGTGCGCATCTTCTTCAAGGATCTCGCCCACCTGCTCGGGCTGGTTCGCGCATGAGTATCCAGCGGCGCAAGTCGCGCCGCTGGAAGGCCATGCTCACCGCTGCGGCGGCGGCGCTCGGTGTCGCCGTGCTCGGCGGCGTGATGACCGACCTCGGGCCGTGGTACTACAGCTTGCGCCAGCCGTCGTGGAAGCCGCCGGACTGGCTGTTTGGTCCGGCGTGGACGCTGATCTTCGCGCTGACTGCTATCGGCGGATATCTCGGCTGGCAACGCGCGCCCGACAAAGCGGATCGCGAATGGATGCTCGTACTGTTCTCCGCCAACGCGTTTCTGAATGTTCTCTGGACGCTGCTGTTTTTCGGCTTGCAGCGGCCCGATTGGGCGCTGTATGAAGTCGGGTTTCTGTGGCTGTCGATCGTGCTGCTGATCGTGTTCCTGCGGCGCTTCAGCGCGGCCAGCAGCTGGTTGCTCGCACCGTACATTGCCTGGGTGAGTTTTGCCGCCGCGGTCAACCTGGCCATCGTTCAGATGAACGGTCCATTTCCCGGCCGATAGCCTTAGACTGCCGGCAATCTTTTCGTGCGCGCGTGCTGCGACGGGGCGCATTGGTTCTTGCGATGACATGACCGAACCCACAGATCTGAGTGCGTTATCTCACCTCGCTCCGGAGCTGGCGCGCACCATCGTGTCGGTCGCCAGCGACATTGCACTTGTGCTGGATGCGGACGGCGTCATTCTGAACGTTGCGTTGCAGAGCCCGTCGGCAGCCGCTCCGATCGCCGGCGACTGGGTAGGCAAGCGCTGGAGCGAAACAGCCACCGGCGAGACGCGCAGCAAGATCGAGCAATTGCTGCATGAGGCGACGGTCAACGGCTTGTCGCGGCGGCGCGAAGTCAACCACCTGTCGGCCACGGGCGACGACATTCCGGTTGCGTATGCGGCCGTTCGGCTCGGAAAGAATGGCCCGGTGCTGGCAGTCGGGCGCGACCTTCGTGCGATCGCTTCGATTCAACAGCGCTTCGTGGAAACACAGCAGCAGATGGAGCGTGAGTACTGGCAGCATCGCCAGGCGGAATCGCGTTACCGGCTGCTGTTCCAGGTGGCCACCGACGCGGTGATGGTGGTCGACGCCGAGTCGTTGTCCGTCGTCGACGCCAATCGAGCCGCGGCGCAATTATTCGACTTTCCGCTCGACAGGCTGCTGGGAAAGAGCGCGGTTGCCGGAATCGAGCCGCAGTCACGCAACGCGGTGGAAGAAATGCTCGCCACCGCCCGCGCGAACGGGCGACCGGCGGAGATTCGCGCGCGCATCATCGGCAAGACGACGAGCGCCAGCATCTCGGCAATTCCGTTTCGCTCGGACAGCAAGATGCTGCTGTTGGTACGAAGCCGCGCGATAGCCGCCGACGACCCGTCGGCGGCAACGCCATTTGCTGCGCTTGTCGAGCGCATTCCCGACGCTGTCGTCATCACCGATTCGAGCGGGAGAATCCTCAGCGCCAACGCCGGATTTCTGAATCTCTGCGCCGCCTCAGGCGAAAATTCTGTGATGGGCAAATCGCTTGCCGATTGGGTGGGCGACTTGCCAAGCATCATCAAAGACGTCCGGCGGCATGGCATTGCGCCGCGGGTCGGCAGCTCGATAAGGGCCGGCGGCAAGAGGGTCGGCGTCGAAGTGACCGCCACGCTGCTCGAAGACCAGGACCAGGAGTGCATCGGATTTACGATTCGTCGGGTGGAGTCGACGCACGTTGACCGCAACGAGTCCATCGGCGACTTGGCGGCTTCTATCGCAAAGGTGATGTTGCGCGTCGGCCGCGAGGCCCTGCCCGAACTGGTGGGCGAAACCACGAGCTTGATGGAGCGCCACGTCATCGCGCAGGCGCTCGAGCGATGTGTTGGAGATCACACCGGCGCCGCGCAGCTGCTGCGGATCACCGCCGCGCAGCTCGAACAAAAATTGCGCCAGCACGGACTTAGCGATCCCGCCTCCGGCTTCAGCGATCCCGCCTCCGGCTTCAGCGATCCGTCATCCTGATGCAGCTGATGCAAGGCAGCCCGCCGTTCGGCGAAGCCGATCTTTCCAATTGTGATCGCGAGCTGATTCACCTGGCCGGATCGATCCAGCCGCACGGCGTGCTGCTGGTCGTAAGCGAACCGAAATTTCTGATCGTGCAGGCCTCGACCAACGCAGAGTCCGTGCTTGGCAAGTCCGCGCAGTCGCTGCTCGATCAACCGCTGGAAATATTGGGCAGTGAGATGGCGACACGCGTGCGCCAGCTTGCCGCCGCGCAATCGTTGACGGAGCTGACACCGTTTCGATGCCGGCTTTCGCGATCCGAGCGCGCCGTTCACATGGAAGGCGCGCTGCATCGCGTCGCGCCCGGATTGCTGGTCGTCGAAATGGAATCGCTCGATCCGTCGAATGCGCCGGGCGTGGCAGTCAACGTCGACAGCGAGCGGCTGCTGCAGCAGGTCACGCGCGCCGTGCAGCGATTTAGCGCCGCGTCGAGCATCGGTGTGCTCGCAGACACCGTCGTCAGCTGCCTGCGCGACATGACGGGGTACGACCGCGTAATGGTTTATCAGTTTGACCCCGACGGCCATGGCCAGATCATCGCGGAAGCGCGCGACCCGCGGCTCGAATCGCTGCTCGGTCATCACTATCCGGCGTCCGACATTCCGCAGCGCGCGCGCGAGCTGTATCTGCGAAATCGGGTGCGCGTGCTGGTCGACGTTCACTACGAGCCGTCGTCACTCGTGCCGCGCTCGCTTGCGGGCGTCGAGCTCGACATGTCGCTTTGCTATCTCCGCAGCATGTCTCCGCTGCATCTGCAGTATCTGAAGAACATGGGAGTTACCGCGACGCTCGTTGTGTCGCTGATTCGCGAAGGGCAGCTGTGGGGGTTGATTGCCTGCCATCACTACCGCCCGCGCAATCTGCGGTTCGGCGTGCGTGCGTCGTGCGAATTGCTGGCCGAGGTGATCTCGACCCGCATCGGTGCGATTGAAAACTACGCGCTGGCGCAGGTGGCGGTGATGGTGCGCCGGCTCGAGCAGCGCCTGCTCGAGGCCACGTCAACCGACGGCGACTGGCAACAGGCGCTGTTCCGCAGCCCGCGCACGCTGCTGCAGCCGCTGACGGCGACCGGCGCCGCGCTGTTTTACGAAGACGAAATTCTGACGTCGGGCGAGGTTCCGTCGACACCCGCACTGCGCGAGCTGCTGCAGTGGGTGGACCGGCAGCCGTCGACCGCGCCATTTGCGTGCTCGTCAGTCGGCCACGCGTACCCTTCGCTCGATTCGATCACGCCGACGGCAAGCGGAGTGCTGGCGGTCAAGCTGTCGGCGTCGCGCCCCGATTACCTGATGTGGTTTCGCAAGGAACAGCTGAGCACCGTCACGTGGGCCGGCGACCCGACCAAGCCGATTATCGGCAACGACCCGCTCGAGCTTTCGCCGCGCCGATCGTTTGCCGCATGGTCTGAGATCGTTCGCGGTACCGCAGTGCCATGGTCGAGTACCGACGTTTCGCTGGCGCGTGCGCTCGGTGAATCGCTGGTCGACATCATTCTTCAAATCCACGCAGTGCGGCTGCTGATCGCCGAGCATCAATTGCTGCAGATACGCGCGACGGTTGAGAACTCCCGGGAGCCGGTTGTCATTGCAACGTCTGAGGGCAAGCTGCTCGGTGCGAACAGTGCTTTCCTGCGGCTGGTCAAACGACAGAGCATCGACTGGAGCTCGCTCGACGAGCTGGCGGATTTGTTCACGCAGCCAGAGCGCGTACGCAGCGTGTTCAACGATTTGCGCGCCGAGCGTCAAACCTGGCGCGGCGAGCTGGCGGTAGCGGTCAGTGATCGAGCGAGTGTGCCGGTCAATCTGCGCGCGGAGGTGGTCGCCCAGCGCGATGGCTCGCCGCTTGGATTCGTGTTGATATTGACCGATCTGACCGACGTCAAGCAGGCCGCGCAGGCGCGCGAGCATCTCGAACATTCGCTGATGCTTGCGGGGCGCGACGCCTTCGGACAAGACGACGGCGAGCACTCGGATAAAGAGGAAGACGCGCTGATCGGCGCAATTCTCGCCAACGCCAGCCTGGCGGCGATGGATATTGCCGATGCCAGTGCAGGTGCGCCGGTGGCGCCGCTGCTGAAAGAGCTCGAGGACTCGACGCAGCGCGCCGCGGCTTTATACCGGCAGGTGCGAATGTTCCCGGCTGACGACTGATTGCGCCGGCCGCCGGCGCGCTGCAGCGTCGAGCTCGTCAAACAATTCTCGATGCATGATGAACGCGCGCTGCGCCTCGGCGACGATTTCCGCCGAACATTTTGCGTCCACCGCGATTGCATCGAGCCCCGAGCGAAACGCGAGCGCCGATGCCGCGACTTCATCGTCCGTACCAAATTCGAAAAACGCAACGCCTTGGCCCGGCGTCAGGCCGAAGATTCGCGCTACGAGGCGCTTCAAGATCTGGCCGCCGCTCAGGTCGCCTAGATAGCGCACGTAGGAGTGCGGGACGAGAAGTTCAGGGCGCAACGATTCAATTTCACGCAAACGCGCGGCGTAGTTCCGCGTCGCCGGGGTCAGCACGAGTTCGTCCTTCCAGCGCGCGCCGTGAAGCTCATTCAGATCGGCGGCCAGGGCGTCACCCCGAAAGAGCTTCGGAAAAACTATCGGCGCGATCAGAGGGTGCGCCGCGTGGCTTCGCAACGCCGACTCGAGCGTTGCATACACCTCGTGCAGATTGCGCAATAGCGAGCAGTACGACGCTCGCTCGATGCGCCCGCAAAGCAGCTCGCGCATCACGCCGGTGCGCTCCACTTCTGCATGCAGCGCGCTTGTCTCGTGCCGCAGAGCCTCTGCCAGATTGCGCTTCAAGCGACCTCCGTTCAGGTGCCGATCATATCTGCAAGCCTTTGCGTTAACGTGCGCCCGGCGCGATCAGATGGAAGTGTCAGCCGATGAATGAGCTTTTTGCAAGTGGCCGGATTGTCGACCTGATGATCGGCATCGTGATCTTGGAGTGGATCGCAATAACCGTGCATCGTGCGCGGACCGGCAAAGGCGTCGCAACGCTCGACCTGCTTGGAAACCTGCTGGCGGGTGTCTTTCTGATGCTTGCGCTGCGCGCCGCGCTGGTGGGCATGGCGTGGCCATGGATCGCGGCGTTTCTCACCGCCGCGCTGCCCGCGCATCTGTACGACGTCGCGCGGCGCTGGAAGCGCTAGGAAAAGAGCCGATCAGGCCAACGCTTTTTTGCGGCGCTCCATCAGCCGCAGGATCATCGGCGTAAAGATCAGCTGCATCGCAAGCTCCATTTTGCCGCCTGGCACGACCAGCGTGTTGGCGCGCGACATGAACGAGTCGTGCAGCATGCTCAGCAGGTACGGAAAGTCGATGCCGCGCGGATTGGCGAAGCGAATCACGACGAAGCTCTCGTCTTGCTGCGGGATGGTGCGCGCGATAAACGGGTTCGACGTGTCGACCACCGGCACGCGCTGGAAGTTGATGTGCGTGCGGACGAATTGCGGGCAGATGTAGTGCACGTAGTCGGGCATGCGCCGCAGGATGACGTCGGTCACGGCCTCGGTCGAATAACCGCGCGTTTTCTTGTCGCGATGAATCTTCTGGATCCATTCGAGGTTGATCACCGGCACCACGCCGATCAGCAGGTCCGCGTGCGACGCGATGTCGACCGTATTGGTCACGACGCCGCCGTGCAGGCCTTCGTAGAACAACAGCTCGCTGGGCGGCAGCGGCTCCCACGCGGTAAAAGTGCCGGGCTGCTGCTTGAACGGCGCGGCTTCCTCGTCGTTGTGCAGGTACTTGCGCGAAATGCCGGTGCCCGAGTCGGCGTAGCTGCGAAACAGTTGCTCGAGCTCGGCGAACAAGTTCGCTTCCTCGCCGAAGTGGCTGAAGCGGCGATTACCCGCGACCTCGGCCTCGGCCATCGCCTTTTTCATCGCCTGCCGGTCGTAGCGGTGAAAGCTGTCGCCCTCGATCACGGCAGCTTGCACGTTCTCGCGGCGAAAGATGTTGTCGAACGTGCGCGTCACCGAGGTGGTGCCTGCGCCCGACGAGCCGGTGATCACGATGATGGGATGCCTGGCGGACATGCAACCTATTCTCGTTATTCGACTTCGGAAAAAAGGCCGCGCGTGCCAAACAGCGGCGAGCGATACGTGTCCTGCGGCGCCTCGTTGTGATAGCGCTCGATGCGCGCGACTTCGTCGGACGATCCGAACACGAAGCCGATTCGCTGGTGCAGCGACTCGGGTTGCACCTCCATCAACCGGCGGTGGCCGGTGCTCGCCTGCCCGCCCGCCTGTTCGATCAGAAACGAAATCGGATTGGCTTCGTAAAGCAGTCGCAGGCGGCCGGCCTTGGTCGGCTCTTTCGAATCGCGTGGATAAAGAAACACGCCGCCGCGCATCACGATGCGATGCGTCTCTGCCACTAGCGACGCGATCCAGCGCATATTGAAGTCCACCCCGCGATCGCCCGCGCGGCCTGCCATGCACTCATCGACGTAGCGCTTGACGGCAGGCTCCCAGAAGCGGCTGTTCGACGCGTTAATGGCGAACTCGCGTGTGCTCTTAGGAATCGTCAGATTCGGATGGCTTAGCACCCATTCGCCGAGCATCGGTTCGAGCGTGAACGCGTGGGTGCCTGCACCGAGCGTCAGTACCAGCATCGTCGAGGGGCCGTAGATCGCGTAACCGGCGCACACCTGATTGACGCCATGCTGCAGAAAATCCCGCGCCGTTGCATCGACGCTGGCATTCGGCGCACGGACGATCGAAAAGATACTGCCGACGGCCACATTGACGTCGATGTTCGACGAACCGTCCAGCGGATCGAACAACAACAGATACTTTCCGCGCGGATACTGTGGTGGCAGCGTGTAGACGTCTTCCATCTCCTCGGACACCATTCCGGCAACATGGCCGCCCCACTCGTTCGCGCGCAGAAAGATCCGGTTGCTGAGCACGTCGAGCGATTTCTGCTGCTCGCCCTGCACGTTGCCGCTGCCGGCTTCGCCGAGCACGCCACCGAGCTCACCGTACGCCACCTTGCGCGAGATCGCCTTGCAGGCGAGCGACACGTCGGTGATCAGCGCATTCAAATCTCCGGTGGCCTGCGGTGCGCGCCGCCGCTCCTCGATCAGGAATTGCGTGAGCGTTGCCTTGCCTGCGGTGGGCATCGTTCGTTCTGCTTTTCAGTGAAGCGTGATGCTGTCGTGCCGCTCAGTGCGCGCGGCATCGGTGCCAGCGCGGCGCACCAGCTCGTCGAGCGTCAGCCACGCGGCCGATTCGAGGCCGTGGCCCGGCTCGCCCGGCAGCGGATGTGACGGGTCACCAAGATTCGGAAGCAGCAAGTCTGCGGAGTCAAAGTTGCTGCCTGCGGTCCAGAAGTTGGGAGTGACTACGGTCCATAGCCCGGCAGCCTGCGCAGCGTGCAGGCCGGCCGCCGAATCCTCGAATGCAATCGCTTCATGCGGCATCACGCCCAGACGCTCGAGCACAAGCAGGTAAATATCGGGCGACGGTTTCTTGGCGTGCACCTGATCGCCGCAGGCGATCACGCTGAACATATCGAGCCCGCGCGGTCCGAGTGTCGACTGCAACAGCGCGTCCACGTTGACCGCCGTGGTCGTGCTCGCGATTGCGAGCTTGCATCCGGCCGCGAGCGCTTCATCGAGCAGGCGCTTGACGCCCGGCCTGAGCGGCACCGCGCCTTCGCCGACGAACGAGCTGTAAAAACGCGTCTTCTCGGCGTGGATTCGCGGCACCAGGCTAAGCAATCGCTCGCGTTCGGCGTCGTCGATCGAGAGCGCCGCGATAAAGCTCGACATGCGCTCCTTGCCGCCATGCACCTTCAGCATCTCGCGGTACTCGGACGGCTCCCACTTCCAATCGAGCCGTGAGCGCTCGAACGCCAGGTTGAACCCGACCCGATGCGCTTCTTCCGTATCGGCCATCGTTCCATCGACGTCGAAGATCAGTGCCCGAATTGCCATATCAGCCTCCGTCGGATGGGGCGGCCGCGCCGAAAACGCGGCTCGCAAGAATGTCTTCGGCCTGCAGCGTGCGCAGCTGCGCGCGCGTCGGCGCATTGTGCGCGGCGACGACGCGTGTCGCATGACGCAACCGCATTCGATCAAGCGCGTTGCGAATCGAGCGCGCGTTGGCAAAGTGCGGTTGCTGCCTGCGCAGCGAAACATACTTTGAGAAGGCGGCTTCGGCCGATTCGTCGAAGTCGTAGTTCAGCGTGCGCAGCATCAGCTGCGCGATCTGCATCAGCTCGGCTTCGCTGTAGTCCGGAAAATCGATGTGGTGCGCAACGCGCGAAGCCATTCCGGGGTTGCTGCTGAAGAAGGTGTCCATGCGGTCCTTGTAGCCCGCCAGGATGACGACTAGGTCGTCTCGATTGTTCTCCATCACCTGCAACAAGATCTCGATCGATTCCTGCCCGTAGTCGCGCTCGTTCTCCGGCTTGTAAAGGTAGTACGCCTCGTCGATGAACAACACGCCGCCCATTGCCTTCTTCACGACTTCCTTGGTTTTCGGTGCCGTGTGTCCGATGAACTGACCGACCAGATCATCGCGCGTGACTGCAACCAAGTGCCCTTTGCGCACGTAGCCGAGCTGCTTGAGCACTTCCGCCATCCGCATTGCAACCGTGGTCTTGCCGGTGCCGGGGTTGCCGGTGAACGACATGTGCAGCGATGGCGGCTGCGATTGCAAGCCTTGTTCGTTGCGCAGCTTGTCAACCAGCAGCAGCGCTGCAACGTCGCGGATGCGGCCTTTCACCGGGGCCAGTCCGATCAGCTCTGCATCAAGCTTGTCGAGCAGCGCACGCACGCCCGATGTTTCGAGCAGCGCACTCGGTGCAGTCGAAACGGCGGCGTCCATGTCTGCGGCCATTCAGCCTCAGTACCGCTCACCCTCGGGCTTGTCGGTCGCGTACGAGCTGATGCGGTAGTGGATCTGACGGCCCGGGCCTTCCTCGCGCGCCAAGCCGAAGCCTGGTTCCTTCTTCGGGCGGTTCACGATGTAGCTCATGCGTGGCGTCTCCCATCCGCGCGCCGAATCGAACGCGGTGACGCGGATGTAGTGGCTCGGGAAAGCCTTGCGACAGCCCTTGATCTCCACCAGGATGCCGGCCGGATCCTTGATGTCGAATATCGGGTTGCCGTACATCTCCCAGTAGGTGTTGCGCGGGTGCGGGTCGTCGGTGTACTCGACGCCGATCGACCAGCCTTGCGCGAGCGCGTAGTCGATCTGAGCGGTGAGCTGCTTGTCTGTGAGGTCGGGCAGATACGAGAACTGGCCCTGCGTCAGCCGGTTGCCGGTGTTGGTCATCATGGCGCGGTTCCTTTCCTTATGCTGAGACGGTCGGCGTGGCAACGAAGTCCGCCGTGTCGGTCGATTCGTAGTTGAAGCTGATGTCGCCCCAGGTGTCGATCGCCGCCTTCAACGGGCTGCACCACTTGGCCGCCTCAGCGAGGATCTGCGGGCCCTCGGCCATGTAGTCGCGACCCTCGTTGCGCGCCATGATCATCGCCTCGAGCGCGACGCGGTTCGCGGTGGCGCCGGCCTGGATGCCCTGCGGGTGGCCGATGGTTCCGCCGCCGAACTGCAGCACCACGTCTTCGCCGAGGTAGTAAAGGAGCTGGTGCATCTGGCCGGCGTGGATGCCGCCCGAGGCCACTGGCATCACCTTCAGCAGCGACGCCCACTCCTGGTCGAAAAAGAGACCGGTCTCGAGGTTCTGCTTCGTGTTCGTGTCGCGCAGCGTGTCGTAGAAGCCCTTGATCATCAGCGGGTCGCCTTCGAGCTTCCCGACCACGGTGCCGGCGTGGATATGGTCCACCCCCGCCATGCGCATCCACTTGCAGATGACG
>JBGSWY010000168.1:0-8947 GCA_041751715.1 Burkholderiaceae bacterium | reverse complement strand
TTCATTGATCCCCTGCAACTCGGTCTATCGCGGCTACGACGCCGACGAAGTGCCGCCGGAGCTGCTCGGCACCTGCGGCGTCGTCATCAACAGTGTCGAGGACATGGACATCGCGCTGGCGGACCTGCCCCTCGATCGCATCTCGTGCGCGATGAACGATCCATCGCCGTTCACGTTGCTGGCATTCGTGCTTGCAGTGGCAAAGCGCCGCAGCGTTCCATGGACCAAGATTACCGGCACTTCCAACCAGTCCGACTATCTGTCGCACTGTGTGGCCAATCACATGTTCTTCAGGCTCGCGCTGCCCGGCGCGCGCCGTGTTCTGACCGATCACATCGCGTTCGCCAATGAGTCGGTGCCCGGCTGGAACCCGCTGTCGGTCGTCGGGCAGCACACGCAACAGGCCGGCGCGACTCCCGCTGAAGCGATGGGCTTCACGCTCGCCGCAGCCCTGCAGTACGGCGAAGACTGTATTGCACGCGGCATGGATCCCGACCGCTTCCTGCCGCGCTTCACGTTTTTCTTCGACATTTCGATCAGCTTCTTCGAAGAGATCGCAAAGTTTCGCGCCGGGCGGCGTCTGTGGGCCCGGTTCGCTCGCGAGCGGCTCGGCGCGAAAGACCCGAAATCGTGGCGCTTCAAGTTTCATGGGCAGACCTCGGGCGTTGACCTGACGCGCCAGCAGCCGCTGAACAACATTGCGCGTGTCACCACGCAAGCGATGGCCGGTATCTTCGGCGGATTGCAATCGTTGCACACCGACGGCTACGACGAGGCGGTGTCGGTACCGACCGCGGAAGCTGCGCGGATCGCTATCGCCACGCAGAATATTCTGCGCGAGGAAGCGCAGCTGACCGACGTCATCGATCCTCTCGGAGGTTCGTACTACGTCGAGACGCTGACCGATCGCATGCAGGAACAGATCGAAGCGGTGATTGCCAGAATCGATGCCGCCGGCGGCATGTACCAGGCTGTCGAGGAGGGACTCGTGCAGCAGATGATCGGCGAGTCTGCGATGGCGCATCAGGCGAAGATCGAGAGCGGCGAGCAGACGGTGGTCGGCGTCAATGCCTATCGCATCGAAGAAGATGCGAACGACTATCGCTCGCAGCGGTACCCGGACCCGGCGGCGATTGCGGCTCAGATCGCGCGCCTGAAAACGTTCAAGCAGAACCGTTCCGCGGCAACCACCGGCAAGGCGCTCGATTCGCTGGCGCGCGCCGCACAAGGCACAGACAACGTGATGGCGAGGATCGTCGCGGCCGTCGACGCCGGCGCAACGCACGGTGAGGTTTGTACGGTGCTGCGGCGCGAGCTGGGCTTTGGGCAACCGCTCGCCGTCGTCTAGCTGCCGATGGCGGTCGATGCGGAATGGCTGCAGCGCATTCGGGCGGGCGACCGGCGCGCAGTCGCGCGGGCGATCACCACGGTCGAGAACGATCCGGTGCGTGCCGAACCGCTCCGCGCTGCGCTTGCGCCCTGGTTCGGCCGCGCACACATCGTCGGCATCACCGGTCCCGCCGGTGCAGGAAAGTCAACATTGGTCAGCGCACTGGTCGGCGAATTGCTCAAGCGCGGGCACAAAGTCGCGGTGGTCGCGATCGATCCATCGAGTCCGTTCACCGGCGGCGCAGTGCTCGGCGATCGCATCCGCATGGCGGATCATCAGGCGAACGAAAGCGTCTTTATCCGCTCGCTCGCCGCACGCGGGCACGCAGGCGGACTGTCGCGTACGACTTCGCAGATCGTGGACGTGCTCGACGCTGCGGGCTTTGACATCGTGCTGGTCGAGACGGTTGGCGCCGGACAGTCGGATGTCGCCATTGCATCGCTGGCACGCACGCGAATCGTCGTCTATCCGCCAGGACTCGGCGACGAGATTCAGGCACTAAAGGCCGGCGTGCTCGAGATCGCGGACATCCTGGTCGTCAACAAGGCCGATCTTGCGGGCGCCGACCGGACCGCACGTGATTTGCAGGCGATGCCCGTCAGACGCGGGGCAGAAAAAAAGCGGCTCGTGCTGAAGACCGTCGCAACCACCGGCGATGGTGTCGCGGAACTGGCAGATGCGATGTCGGCGCTTGCTGCGGACCTCGCGACGCGCACGTAACGCTCGGTGCCGGCCAACCGCCGCGGCCGCAATGTCAGCGCACCGCCGCGTCCATCGCCTGCACCAGCTTCTCGCGCCACGATCCCGGCTGGGCGAGCGCCATGATGTGATTCGCATCCGGCACGCTCCAGTACTGCGAGCCGGGCGCGGCTGCATGCAACCGTTCGCTGTTGACCGCAGCGATGATCGAATCGCGCGCACCGTGCACGAAGATCAACGGCACCTGAATTGATTTCGACGCAGAGATCGGATCCTTCTCGGCACCGGGCAGCATGCCTGCCGTGAACGCGGCAATCGGCGCCAGCGGACTGCCTGCGGTCGCATCGCGCGCAATGCCTCGATAGCTGGCGAATGCGGAGTCGATGATCGCGAGCCGCACACCAGCGGAATCGCGCGCAAGCATGCGCAGCGCGGTGGCGCCGCCGACGCTTTGACCGAGCACGATCAATCGCGTCGAATCGACATCCGGCCGCGTGCGCAGGTAGGCCAGCGCTGCCGCTGCATCATCGACGATGCCGTCGAGCGACGGCTTGCCCTCAGACTTGCCGAAGCCACGATAGTCGATCATCAACACGTGATAGCCGCGCGGCGGCAGCCATGAAACCAACGGCAGATGATTGCTGACGTTGGCGGCATTGCCATGCAGATGCAGCACAGTGCCCTTCGCATGACCGCTCGCGGGCAGAAACCAGCCGTGCAACCGCGAACCATCGGAGCTGACAACGTGAACGTCTTCGGCGCGAACACCCATTTTCGCCGGTGTCGTATACGTCACCGAGTCCGGATAGAAAAACATCCGTTCGACGCAGCCGGCAAGCATGATGACGAACAGTAAGAATGAAGCTATGCGCAGTAAGCGCATCAGCACTCGACGACGTTCAGCGCAAGGCCGCCGCGCGCGGTTTCCTTGTATTTGGTCTTCATGTCGGCGCCGGTTTCACGCATCGTCTTGATGACCTTGTCGAGTGACACATGGTGCGTGCCATCGCCGGCCAGCGCAATGCGTGCGGCGTTGATTGCCTGCACCGACGCCACCGCGTTGCGCTCGATGCACGGAATCTGCACCAGGCCGCCGACCGGATCGCACGTCAGACCGAGGTGATGCTCCATGCCGATCTCGGCCGCGTTCTCGACCTGCTCGACCGTTGCGCCCAGCACTGCCGCCAATCCACCCGCCGCCATCGAGCACGCTACCCCAACCTCGCCCTGGCATCCCACCTCGGCACCGGAAATCGATGCGTTTTCCTTGTACAGAATGCCGATGGCGCCCGCCGTCAGCAGAAAATCGATCACGCCGGCTTCATTCGAGTTCGGGACGAACCGTGTGTAGTAGTGCAGCACCGAAGGAATGATGCCGGCGGCGCCGTTGGTTGGCGCGGTGACCACGCGGCCGCCCGCGGCATTCTCCTCGTTCACCGCGAGGGCCCACAGATTGACCCAGTCGAGCACGGCAAGCGCGTCGGTCGACGGTTCCCCCGCACGCGACAGCTTGCGATGCCAGTCGGCAGCGCGCCGCCTGACCTTCAAGCCGCCGGGCAATGTGCCGTCGGTCGCGACGCCGCGTGCCACACATGCCTGCATCACATTCCATATCTGCAGCAACCCGGCGTCGATCTCTTCATCCTGTCGCCAGTGGCGCTCGTTGACGCGGATTAATTGCGCGATCGACAGTCCATTGGCGCGGCACTGGGCGAGCAGCTGGTCGCCGCTGTGAATCGGCAGCGGCAACATGGTCGTATCCGGAGCAATGCGCTTTTGTGAGGCGCCATCTGCAGCAAGTTCTTCGCTGACGACAAAGCCGCCGCCGACCGAGTAATAGGTGCGGGCGACAACCTCGTGGCCCTCGGTGTCGAACGCGACAAATCGCAAGCCGTTCGCATGAAACGGCAGCGCCCTCACGTAGAAAAGCAGATGCACTTTCTCGACAAAGCGGATGCGATGGCGGCCGAGCAGCGATAGTTGCTGCGTCGAGCGCATCCGTTCCAGGCGGCCGGCAATGGCGTCGATATCGACCGTGCCCGGCTCATCGCCCTCGAGCCCAAGCAGCACCGCCTTGTCGCTGCCGTGCCCCTTGCCGGTTGCGCCCAGCGAGCCGTACAGCTCAGCACGCACCGCCGCCACGCGATCAAGGACGCCGTCGTGCTCGAGCCGCGACGCAAACAGGCGCGCTGCGCGCATCGGCCCTACGGTGTGCGAGCTCGAGGGTCCGATGCCGATCTTGAACAGGTCAAAGACGCTAACGGCCATTATGGTGATCCGCGATCGGTGAGCGATCGATTATGCAGCCGATGCGCGTGAACGGAGGCGCGCAAGCGCCTCCGTTTCGTGTGACGGTTATGTTGCTCTCGACCGTCTCGAGCGCTGATCGCTGTTACGCGACCTTGACCGAAATGCGACGTGGCTGAGCTTGCTCCTGCTTCGGAATGCGCAGGTTCAATACGCCGTTGTTGAGCTTCGCTTCGATACGGCCGGCATCCAACTCGCGACTAAGCGTGAAACTGCGCCGGTAGTGGGGAACACGTACTTCCGCATAGCTCGCTTCCATCGCCTGCGGCGCCGCCGCAGTGACGGTACCTTCGATCAACAGCGATTCTCCTTCGACCTTGATCTCGAGCGAGTCCTTGGATACGCCCGGCATGTCGGCCAACAACGAAATTCCGGTGTCGTCTTCCAGCACATCGACCCGCGGCATCATTGCTGGCCGATCACGCTGCGGCGATTCCTCCCGCGTTGGCTGCTGGCGCGATGATTCCTGCCGTGCCGGCGTTTGCCGGCCCGGTTCCGCGCGCGAGACTTCCGAGCGAGCCGCTTCAGCGAACCGAGTGTCATTCATGATCGTTTCTCCTGTGCTTGGCTAGGGCTTATTGAACGGATATTCGCTTGGGAAGCGCCGATTCGCGGCGCGCGACACTGACGTGCAGCACGCCGTCGCGATACTTCGCGTCTACTTTCGCCGGGTCAATGTCCTCCGGCAAGCTGATCGCGCGGCGGAAACGGCCGGTGCAGCGCTCGTTGCCGTACACGTTGACCTTGTTGTCTGCAGTCGGCAATTCCGATTGCCTGTCGCCCGAGATCGTCATGACACCCCGATCAATCGTCAACTCGATCTGCTTGGGATCAATACCGGGCGCGAACGCATAGATCTCCACACTCGTCGGTGTATTGCCGATATTGATTGCCGGAAACGCGCCCGGCGCAGCCGAACGGATGCTCGCCGGCAATCCGGTCCATCCGAACAGTTCGTCGACCTCGCAGCGGAGCCGATCAAAATCACTGAATGAACTTGGATACGTCATCATCGATGTAAACATTCGCTTATCCTCCTTTCGACGTGGGACTTACGGCAACCCGCTCGAGCCGGCAGCGGGGCCGATTACCCCGAAGCTAGGATCGCGGGTCTAGATTTCAAGGGGCTTGAGCCCGGCCTTAAATGCTTGCAGGTGGCGTGAGCGGCCCCTGCATCGCGGCCAAGCGCGACGCTTGGCGGATGTTTGTTCGGGGCGCTATGTGTCGGAACAATGATCGTTGCTGGGCGCGATACGCCGACCAGCGGCTCGTGCGATGGGAGCAAGTCTCTGATCTTTGGGGCCTGGTCGCCGGGGATGATGTACGAGCACGGGCACGGACGTTGCCCTAATCTTGTTGCCGCGAAGTAGCGGGCAAACGTTCCGATCCATTCAACGCAAGGAGTGTAAAAAATGAGCACCAAAACAATCATCGCCGCCGCGGCGAGCTTGGCCATGGCAGGTGGCCTCGCATTCGCGCAGACCGGCACGACTACCCAGCCTGGCACGACCACCACCCCGCCTAGCACGACTACGCAGCCTGGCATGACCACTACCCCCGGCACGGCTACGCAGCCTGGCATGACCACCACGCCGGGCACGACCATGCGGCCTGGCACGACCACAACCCCCGGCACGACGGGTACCACAGGCACACCCAGAACCACGGATCGGTCTGGCACGATGGGCACGACCGACATGACGACAGGGACCGGTACTCGTGCCGCCCGCGTTGATCGCGGTTAAGAAGAAGGCGGCGCCTCTCAGCGCTGACAGGAACCGGGCCCATAGGCCCGGTTTTTTATTGCTCGCGGTAGTTAGTTGACTTCCGCTGCCGCAAGCCCGCCAAACACGGTGCGCAGCGGTAGTGACTCGGGCAGCACATACACGATGCTGTTTCCGCCGTTGACGGTGGCGCTTACGACGGTCTCGTAGAACGCCTTCGGCACGTTGATGCAACCGAATGAAACTCGGTTGTCGTCCGGCGTCGACGTGCCGAGGCGCTGCGGCCGCCTCTCTCTCGGGTTGGTAGTCAACACTCGGTGCATCGAGACCGCGGCATCGTAGTCGACCCATACAACGTCCTCGCCACGGGCGTTCATTCCGACCTCGGCAAGGAATCGCCCAGCCGGCGTCGTGCGCTCCTCGGGCCTGATGTCCGACAGTTGCTTGTCGCCGATGCCGGGCACGGTATGGTCGCCGCGCGCCGAGCCCAGCAGCACCGGTGCAGCGCCCCGCGACTGCCCCGAGCGGTCAAACACCCACAGGTGCGCCCGTCGCTTGTCGATGATCATGAACGGCAGGCCCGCGTTGTCGCGCGAACGAATTATCCAGTCGAACAATTCGGCGGCATCTGCGGTAAGCGGCTGTGCCGGGCCTACGGCCCATGAGGGCAACGACAGGCAGCTTGCGGCTACCAGCGCTGTCAGGATCTTCCACGCTCCGCGCACAGTCGTACCTCGCTTTCGATATCAAGTGCGAACGAGAGCAAACAGGATGCCCGCTCGTCTAGGTTTCAATCGTCGCTTCCTTTTCCGCATAAGCAGACATCGCCACGCATGAACACATGATGTTGCGATCGCCATAGGCGTTATCGACGCGGCCCACCGGCGGCCAGTACTTGTGCCGCTTCAGCAACGCGACCGGGAACGCAGCGCGCTCACGCGCGTAATCGTGGGCCCAGTTCTCCGCCATGACCATCGCCGCGGTGTGTGGGGCGTTCTTCAACGGGTTGTCGTCGCGATCGACGACACCGTTCTCGATGGCGCGAATCTCTTCCCGAATCGCGATCATCGCTTCGATGAACCGATCAAGCTCGACCTTGGGCTCGGATTCCGTCGGCTCGACCATCAGCGTGCCTGCCACCGGGAACGACAATGTCGGCGCATGGAAACCGTAATCCATCAAACGCTTGGCAACGTCTTCGGCCGAGATTCCGCTCGACTCCTTCAACGGCCGCAAATCGAGAATGCACTCGTGCGCAACGAACCCATTGCGGCCCGCATACAGGGTCGGGAAATGCGATGCGAGCTTTTTCGCGATGTAATTGGCATTCAGCAATGCGACCTGCGTCGCAAGTTTCAGACCTTCGCGCCCCATCATCGTGATGTACATCCAGGGAATCGGCAGGATGCTGGCGCTGCCGAAGTCGGCGGCGCTGACCATGCCGACCTTGTTGGCGGCATCAAGCCTGCCGGGCAAATAAGGCGCAAGGTGTGCCTTGACCGCCACCGGCCCGACGCCCGGCCCACCGCCGCCATGCGGGATGCAAAACGTCTTGTGCAGGTTCAGGTGCGACACGTCGGAGCCGTACTTTCCCGGTTTCGCAACTCCCACCAGTGCATTCATGTTGGCGCCGTCGGTATACACCTGCCCGCCGTTGGCATGAATAACGTCGCAGATCTCGACGATGGCTTCCTCGAACACCCCGTGAGTTGACGGATACGTCACCATCAGCGCCGCCAGATCACGCGAATGCTGCTCGGCCTTTGCGCGCAGATCGGGGATGTCAACGTTGCCGTTGCGGTCGGTTTTCACTGCTACGACGGTCATGCCGCACAACTGCGCCGACGCCGGATTGGTGCCATGCGCACTCTCCGGTATCAGGCAGACCGTGCGATGGCCTTCGCCGCGCGAGCGGTGATACGCGCGGATCGCCAGCAAGCCCGCATACTCGCCCTGCGCACCCGAGTTCGGCTGCAGACTGACGGCGTCATAGCCGGTGCACTCGACCAGCATTTGCTCGAGTTCGGTAATCAGCTGCTGATAACCGGTCGTCTGCTCGGCCGGCGCCAGCGGATGCATGCTGGCGAATTCCGGCCAGGTGACCGGAATCATCTCGCTGGTGGCATTCAGCTTCATCGTGCAGGAGCCGAGCGGAATCATCGTACGGTCGAGCGCCAGATCCTTGTCGGCCAGCGTACGCATGTAGCGCAGCATCTCGTGCTCGCTGTGATGCGCATTGAACACCGGGTGCGTCAAAAATGGAGTCGTGCGGCGCAGCGCAGGCGGTATCCCCGAAACAGCGCCTGCCTCGGCAGCGGTATCGATCTCGCGATCGAGCGCGTCGACATCGGCATCCACATTGAAGATCTTCCATAGTGCGAGCACATCGGCACGCGTCGCCGTTTCGTCGAGCGCAATGCCGACGACCCGCGGAACCGTGTCGCCGAAGCCGCGCAAGTTGATCTTCGCGGCGCTCGCGGCCAGATGAATCGCCGCGGCATCGACGCCATTCACGACGATCGTGTCAAAGTAGCTGCTGCTGACTTTCAATCCCACGCGCTTCAACCCTTCGGCCAGGATGGTCGTCAGGCGATGCACGCGGCGCGCAATGCGGGTGAGTCCGTCCGGGCCGTGATACACCGCGTACATGCTGGCCATCACGGCGAGCAACACCTGCGCAGTGCAGATGTTCGAAGTCGCCTTCTCGCGCCGAATGTGCTGCTCGCGCGTCTGCAGGGTGAGCCGGTACGCGGGTTGGCCCTGCGAGTCGATCGACACTCCGACCAGCCGCCCCGGCATCGAGCGCTTGAACGCATCCTTGCACGCC
>JBGSWY010000167.1:0-2195 GCA_041751715.1 Burkholderiaceae bacterium | reverse complement strand
TAGCCATCGGGTGCGGCGTTCTTGACGCGCGTCGCGCCGACCGTGCCGCCGGCGCCGCCGACGTTCTCAACGATCACGGTCTGCCCCAGCGGCTTGGTCATCGCCAGTCCGAGCGAGCGAGCGACGGTGTCGGTCGGACCGCCTGCAGTAAATGGCACGACCATCGATACCGGCTTGACCGGATACGCCTGCGCGGCGACCACGCCAGCTGCTAAAGATGACGCCACTGCAGCCAGCAGCCGTAGTTGTTTGATCATTTTTTGTCTCCGTTATTTGCTGCGCTTGTCGCTGTCCGCCGCGATTCTAACCGCGGCGGGCCCAAGCGGTCGCAAATTTCTCGCGAGCCCTATCAGGATTAACGCTTGTTTGTCCGCGACTTACAACATCAACTTCACGCAAACTCGCGGTCATGCTGGCGGTACATGTACTCGCGGGTAAGCGGCACGTCGCTGCTACCTGCGCGCACCTGGCGCGCGCCCAGCAACTGGTAGATCGACATCCAGCCCTGCGCGAAGCCATAGGAACAGCCAGCGAGGTAAGCGCGCCAGATGCGCAGTGTCTTGCCGCCAACAAGCATCGCCGCCTGATCGAGCCGGGCGTCCAGTCGGCGCGACCAGTGTTCGAGCGTTTTCGCGTAGTGCGGGCGCAGAGACTCCACATCAACGATTTCAAGGCCGGCGCGCGACATTTCGCGCGTGGCGACATGCAGATGGGGCAGTTCTCCGTGCGGGAACACGTACTTGTGGATGAAGTCGCCGACACCGCTGCCGATCGGCCGGCTGTCGAGATCGCCCGAGGTGATTCCGTGATTCAGGAACAGGCCGCGATCGCGCAGCACGCCTGCGACCGACGCGAAGTACTCGCGCAGATTGTCGAGGCCGACATGCTCGAACATGCCGACGCTGGCCACCTTGTCGAACGCCTCGGCGCCAAAGTGCTCCTGCAGCTCTCGATAATCCAGCAGCAAGACTTCGACCCTGGCTGCGAGCCCCTCCCTGGCAACTCGTTCCCGTGCCAGGTCGAACTGGCTCTGCGACAGCGTAATGCCGACCGCGCGCACACCGTAATGCCGCGCCGCATGCAGGATCAATCCACCCCAGCCGCAGCCCACGTCGAGAAAGCGCTCATCTGCCGCCAGCCTTAGCTTGCGGCAGATGTGATCGAGCTTCGCGACCTGCGCATCGTCGATCGACTCAGTGCCCGTCCTGAAATACGCACACGAATAAACCATGCGCTGGTCAAGCCAAAGCCGGTAGAAGTCGTTGCCGACGTCGTAGTGATAGCCGATCGCCGCTTTATCCTGCCGCGCGGAATGGCGCAGCAGCATGCCAGCCACCCGATGGAAAGCCGATGACCCGGCCGAGTTGGCCAGACGCTCGGCGAGCGGTATTGCCTCCAGCAGATCACCCTGCACGTCGATCCGACCGTGCACATAAGCTTCAGCCAGCGCGGCCAGCGTTGGATTCGCCAGTTGCGCCAGTGTGGCGTGATCCCGAATGACAAGCCTGATACGCGCCGGCTTGCCGAAGCCGATGCGTGAACCGTCGGGCAGCAGCACCTCAAGAGAGGCACCGCCCGCTGCAATGATCGACTCGGCAAGCCGCGCCACCCCTGCGTGCACCGCACGCTCGGGAAGGCGGGCCTCAGGTGCCGAACTGCGTACCAAACCGCGTGCGATCCACATCGTCACTCCTCGAGTGCGAAGAAACGGCGGACGGATACTGTATTACCCGATTGGCGCCTTGCCAAGAATTACGCGCTTCCAGGCGCCTGCTGGCTTAGATCGCTGCCGCGATGGCCTTGCCGAGATCGGTGGTACCGGCCGTGCCGCCGATATCCCGCGTGAGTGGAGCGTGCTTCGGGCCCGCGGCCAGCGTTGACTCGACCGCCGCCAGCATTCCCGCGCCCGCCTCGGCATAGCCAAGCCATTCGAGCATCATCGACGCGCTCCAGATCTGGCCGATCGGATTGGCGATGCCCTGCCCCGCGATGTCGGGTGCCGAGCCATGCACCGGCTCGAACAGCGACGGTGCGGAACGATCCGGATTCAGGTTGGCCGACGGCGCGATACCGATCGTGCCCGTGCAGGCCGGACCCAGATCCGACAGGATGTCGCCGAACAGGTTGGATGCCACGACCACATCGAACCAGTCGGGATTGCGCACGAAGTGCGCTGTCAGAATGTCGATATGAAA
>JBGSWY010000166.1:0-2077 GCA_041751715.1 Burkholderiaceae bacterium | reverse complement strand
TGGTGCCAGTCGATCAGGCGCGCCTGATCGCCCCAGAAGCCGGAAGGGTCACTGAGTGACCTTGCGTGGTACTCCTTGTACGTCGTCATGCAGTCCTCCATCCGCCGGTTGCTGCAGTTCCTTTTGTTGTCGCACCAGCTTCAGGAGCGGTGCCACCTGCTCCAGCAATCTTGGCAGATGTGGCACCACTTCGGCCGCGCGCCCGGCGCGAATCAGCGCCAGCGCGAGTTGAATATCCATCGAACCGTCTTCGGGCTTGGCGTCGACGTTGCCCGGCGCCGCGCCTTCCGATGTGCCCAGGATGATGCGGCGTGAGCGGTTCTGCTGCGCCTGCGCCGAGCGCTTCTGGGCCAGCGTGCGCAGTTCTTCGGCGCTGCGCCGTAACTCCTCTGACAGCGTCGACAAGCCGATGCAGGTCCAGACTTCAACGCCCGGGCCGGCGGCCTCGATGTTCTCCAGCACCTTGCGCAAGCGCGCCGCGAAGCGCAGCACACCCGACAAACCGCTCGACGGTGTGGCGACGCAGAACTCGAAACGATCGGTGCGCGTACCGAGGTCTTCCAGCCTGATCGATGCGGCCAACGCGCGTCCGACCAACTTGATGCGCTGATCGGTTTCGCCTTCCCACGTTTCGTTCTGCGGCATCGACAGCTCGACGCGGATGCAGATCAGCGCCACGTCCGACAAGTTGCGGCGTGCGAACGAGATGAGCTTCTCGACCTGCTTGTCGAAGAACGGCTGGTTCAACAGCTCGGTGTCGGAATCGATGGTGCGGGAGGATTCGAGCGATGCCTGGCTTTCGGCCAGCGCTTCACGTGTGGTCGACAGCCGCACCAGTACTTCCATGCGCGCGAGCAGCTCGGCGGCGCCGACCCCTTTCTGAATGAAATCGGTGGCCCCCAGCGAGGCGGCGCGTTCACGCTCCGAGGCTTCGTCTTCGCCCGAAATGATCACCATCGGCAGCTCGCGGATCCGCTGCACCTTGGAGCTGCGCACGCGATTTAACAGCTCGAAGCCGTCTACCTTCGGCATTGTCAGATCGCTGATGACGACGCGAATCGATGAATCCAGCAGGATCGCCTGCCACGCGGCTTCGCCGTCGTTCACCTCGCGCAGCTCGAAGCGGTCGCGCAGATGCTGCGAGATCGACGCGCGCACAATGCGTGAGTCGTCGCAGATCAGGACGCGTGGTTTGGGTGGGCCGGCTGCCGGGGCCGGCGCGGCTCTGGCTGCTTCCTTGGGGGATTCGATCGGCACTGCGTTCTCGGTTGACTTTAAACCGCGTTAGCGGTCAGCCGTGGAATTTAACCGAAATGATCGCTCATTGATCGGTAATAGCCGCGCAGTTCTTAAGCTTTTCCGTCGCTTTCTCGCCCTTTTACGCTATGGAAAGCTGCAGGTCACGCCGTCAGAGCTCAAACACCCACGTGACCACCGGCGCTCGCCAGCGTGCGCAGCTCATCGTCGCTTAGCTTCGGACCGTCGAGCGTGACGCGCTCGTCCTGAGTTTCGGAGGTCCGATAGCGCGCGATGACCGGCCTCAACTCTGGTTTGACGTGCGCGTCGCTGTAGCCGTTGAACAGATGGCCAAGCAGACCGCGCTTCAGATCGCTCGTGTTCAGAAACCAGTCCGCCACCGGGAACGTGAGGTTCATGTTCACATGCATCATGATCCCCATGTTGTGATGCGCCGTATGGTGGCGCCGGATCGTGTTGATGAACGGCGCGTTGCGAACGAACCAGTTGTCCCGCACGTGACAGCAGAAGTGAAACGTCTCGTAGACCATGTAGTGGCCGATCATGCCGACGAACACGATGTAGCCGGCGTTCGGATTGATCAGCACGCTAGCGATCCAGCCGAACAGCGCACCGAACACGGCCAGTACGATCAGCACGCGCCACGGGAAAAAGACGATCCGGAACTCACGGATCGTATCGATCGTGGCATCGTTATCGGTGAAATACTGGTGATGCTGCCGCGTATGGCGGTCGTAGATCGCGCGTAGCGCGAACACATCGACCAGGCGATGCATGACGTACTTGTGCATGCCCCATTCGACAAAATTGCCGGCGATCA
>JBGSWY010000165.1:0-7137 GCA_041751715.1 Burkholderiaceae bacterium | reverse complement strand
AAGGATGCGACGGCTGCGGCCCGGCATCCCGAGTTGGGCGACGGCTACAAGGCAGCGCTCGTCAACTTCGGGTTTATAGCCAACGCGGTCCTGTCAACGGACGAGGTTGTCAAGGCCATGGAGTAACGGCGCGTCGGTGAGGTTAGCGGAGTAATCGGCCCGCCCCGTCCCGGCCCCGGCCCTTTCGGCGAATTCGGCAACACCCCCGCACATGGTGGAACGAGTTTTGCCCCACGTCGCCAACCTCTCATTCGAGGAGACTGCCATGACACACCCGAAAGCGTTTCGACTTTGGCGCCTTGCCGCATTGCCGCTCGTCCTGGGCGCGCTCGTGCACTCAGGCGCCTGGGCGCAGCAGCGTCCCGCGGCGGGACCGATGCAATGCGACCTGGACAACGGCGGGCTCACGTTGCCGGCCGGCTTCTGTGCAGTCGTCGTGGCGCGCGACGTCGGTCTGGCCCGCCACATGGCGGTGCGGCCGAATGGCGACCTGTACGTCGCGCTGGACAACGCCGTCGATGGCAGCGTGACCGGAGGCGTGCTGGCGTTGCGCGATTCGAACGGCGACGGACGCGCCGATGTTCAACAACGATTCGGCCCGACCGGGGGCAACGGCATCGCCTGGGGCGACAACCAGTTGTTCTTCAGCCCTGACGATCGTGTGCTGCGTTATGACTTTGTCGGCAACGAGCTGGTGCCCAGCGGCGCGCCGGCCACCGTCGTGTCAGGGCTGCCCGCCACCGGGGACCATCACCGCAAGACGGTGGTCCTGGATGGCGCGGGCGGCATGTTCGTCAACATCGGCTCCGAAGGCAACGCCTGCCAGGTGGTCAATCGCGAACCGTTCTCGCCTGGCATCAGCCCGTGCCCGGAGCTTGCGGTGCGCGCCGGGGTCTGGCAGTTCAACGCACTGGCCAGCGGCCAGACGCAAGGCGACGGCATCCGGTTTGCGACCGAACTGCGCAACATGAATGCGCTGGCCATCAACCCCTTCGATTCGCAGCTCTATGGTGCGCAGAACGGTCGCGACCAGCTGCTCGAAAACTGGCCCACGCTGTTCGACGAACGCGACGACGCGCGGCTGCCCGCCGAAGAACTGTTTCGGATCGAGCGGGGTCTGGCCTACGGCTGGCCGTACTGCTACTACGACGGCATGACCAATCGGAAAGTGCTGGCCCCGGAGTACGGCGGAGACGACCGTGTGGTCGACGGCTGCGCGACGCGTGAACAACCGATCGCAACCTATCCCGCGCACTGGGCGCCGCTGTCGATGCTGTTCTACACCGGCAGCCAGTTTCCCAAGCAGTACCAGGGCGGGGTCTTCGTCGCGTTCCACGGCTCGCGCTTCGATACGCAGTTGCAGCCCGCCGGGCCCGGCTACGTCGTGACCTTCAGCCGCTGGAAGCAAGGCGAACCGGTCGGCCGCTACCAAGTCTTTGCCGATGGTTTCGCCGGTGGCAACCCCACGCCCACAGGTGCGGCGCACCGCGCGGTCGGACTTGCGCAGGCACCCGACGGATCGATCTACATCTCCGACGACAAGGCCGGGTGGATCTGGCGCGTGTTCTATGTCGGCAACCGCCGATAAGCGACCCGGGGACTTCCGTGCAGCGCGGCAGCGCCGCCTGAGCGGCGCACGACAGAACCTGCACGCCGTCGCGGTCAGTCGTGCGAGGGAAGGCGTCGAAAACGTCCTTCACGAATTGCGGCGGGTCGGCACCCGGCGGCAGCTTCGGTCTGGGCAATGAAGGTCGCGGCGTGCTGCTGCACCAGGCGGTACAGCGTGGCCTGCTCCGGGCGGTGGCGCTCGTAGTGGGACCGGGGCGCCATCGTGCGCCCTCTTGGGTTGCCGGCCGATGGCTTGCACGCGAGGCTCCCGAGGTGGTGCCCTCGGACGGTCTGAAGCTCCCCGCAGCGTTCGCATTCGCCCTGTCGTGCGCCTACCTGTGGGGGAGTGCCTCCGGGTGCCTACCTGCGGGTGACTACCCCTGGGCGCCAGCGGCCGGGTCAGCTTCAGCTCGGGCCTCCAACGCGCGCCACACCGACTTCCAGTTCACGCCCGTAGCTTCCATTATCCGTGTGTGCGCCGTGCACGGCCAGCGTGGAGCACAATGGACTGATACAGACTTGCATGGCCGTCACGTCACATCGTCCAGGCGTTTAAACCGCTCCTTCGCGACCTCGCGTCGAGCCTTCAAGTAGTAGGCCCCCGATGCATACTTTTCTGGCCAACAACCGCGACGAGCTCATCGCTCGCTGCAAGGCAAAAGTTGCGCGGCGACCCCACAGAGCCGCCACGGCAGAACAGCTGGCCAACGGCATTCCGATGTTCCTGGAGCAGCTGACCAGAACGTTGCGTGCCGAGGAAGAGGGCGACGCTGCGGAAGGCCAGCGGATCTCAGGCCCCCCCGGCGGCGACGTGGCGGCGCTGTCCCAGATTGGCGTCACCGCAACTGCGCATGGCAAGGAGCTCTTGACACTCGGCTACTCCGTGAACCAGGTCGTGCATGATTACGGCGACCTGTGCCAAGCCATCACCGACCTCGCGGTGGAGCGTGATGCCCCCTTCTCAGTCGATCAGTTCCGAACTCTCAACCGGTGCCTGGACAACGGAATTGCTGACGCGGTGACCGAGTTCAGCGCCCAGCGTGACGCGAACGTTCTGATCCGCCATTCGGCGGACGAAAACGAGCGGCTTGGGGTCCTTGTCCATGAGCTGCGCAACTCCTTGCACACTGCCATGATGGGCTTTGCCGCGCTGGAGTCCGGTGCCGTGCCGGTCAGCGGCTCGACCGGCGCCCTGGTCAAACGCAGCCTGGTGGCGCTAAGCAGGTTGCTTGAACACTCCTTGGGAGAAGTGCGCGACCGGGCGGACCGTTCTGACCGGTCGCGAGCCTTTTCGCTGGCTGCGCTGGTGGCGGATGCGAAGAGCATCGCTGAACTGGGTGCGACCGAAAAGGGCTGCGCCTTCACAGTTCCCGCTGTCGATTCCAGCGTCGGCATCGCCGGCAACCGCGACCATCTGTTGGCGGCCCTGTTGAACCTTCTTCAAAACGCGTTCAAGTTCACACACCCGCACACGCAGGTCACGCTGCACGCGTATGCGGCGGGCGAGCGTGTCAGGATCGACGTCGAGGACCACTGTGGGGGCCTGCCCCCGGGGTTCACCGAGACGATGTTCAAGCCCTTTGCGCAAGGAGGTGTCGACCGCAGCGGGCTGGGTCTCGGCCTGTCCATTGCGCGCAAGAGCGTCGAAGCCGACGGTGGGAAGTTGACGGTGCGTGATGTGCCCGGGGTGGGTTGCGTGTTCACGGTAGACCTGCCACGTCACCTGCTGTCGCGATCCGGCGCCGACGCGTCGGGACAGTGGCCTGTCTGAACGCCAACGGGTTTGCGGCCGGCACCGCGCGATGCTCGGCGCGCTGCGTATCCTAGCTGTGTCCACCTGAGACCTTGTCGCCACGAGGCCTTGACGCTCAGCTCAGATGCCTGCGTACCACTCGTAGCCCTCGTCTTCCCAGTAACCGCCTTTGCCACCGCGGATCGGCGCGAAGCTTTCGACCAGCTCGATCGCGCGTACGTATTTGGCATGTTTGTAGCCAAGCTGACGCTCGACACGGCAGCGCAGCGGCGCGCCGTTGCTGACCGGCAGCGTTTGGTCGTTGAGGTCGTAGGCCAAGATCGTCTGCTCGTGGTAGGCGTCGTCGAAGTCGATGCTCTCGTAGTAGCGCGAGTCGCGGCCATCGGGCGTCGGCTCGTCCATCGAATCGAAACAGCGCAGGACCACGAACTTCGCTTGCGGTAGCGGTCTGGCCTGCTCCAACAAGACGCGAAGCGGCACGCCTTTCCACTTGCCGATGCAACTCCAGCCCTCGACGCAATCGTGGCGCGTGATCTGCGTGCGCGATGGCATGTCGCGCAATTGCGCCAGCGTGTACTCGGCTGTCTTCTCGATCAAGCCGCCGACGGTGAGCCGGAATTCCGCAAAGTCGAGCCGTCGCAACGCCTGGTAGTCCGGGTCGGTCGGGTTCAGTGTGCCGTTGCTTCGAAAGCTCTGGGCGATGTGGCTGGGGTCAAACTCCTGCGCCATCGAGGGCCGCGGCGCGACCAGTTTGTGCGCCGCGCGGCTGAGCTGCTCGGCACTCCTCAGCACCTCGACGAACGACTCGTTGTTCGACAGTCGGTCGCAGCCGCTGAGAACCGCTGCGCCCGCCGCTGCCACTGCGCTTCGCAACAGGCGGCGCCGATCCCGTTGCCTCGCCGGCCTCAATGTCATGCCTGCTTTTTTCACGGCCGCTGTTCCTTCTTGTTGTTGTCCGGCAGCGTGTACCAGCCGGTGACCATCGACCGCAGCTCGTTCCACACGCCGGCGACGATGACTTCGAAGACATGGATCAGCGTGAACAGCAGCAGCCCGAAGGCGGCCAGGAAATGCAGCGTGCGCGCCGACTGCCGGCCGCCGAGCAGATCGACCCAGCCGGTGAAGACGGCGTCGAGGCGTGGCGACATCGCGAGGCCGGCGAAGACCAGCAGCGGCAGCAAGCCGAAGATGACGAAAAGGTACGTCAGGCTTTGCAGCACGTTGTAGCGCTTTGCCGCATCACCGGTCGGATGGCGGAACCGCAAGTGGTCCTTGATCGAGCCGCCGATGGCACGCAACTCGGCCGTGGTCGGCACGAGGTCTCGCTTCAGGTGCTGGCTGAAGACGGTGTAGAGCACGTACGCGACACCGTTGATGACGAACATCCAGGCGAAGAAGAAATGCCAGTGGCGGGCCATCGACAGCCACTGAGGCCCCGGAATGGTCGCCCAACTGGGGAACGCGCGCTGCGCCGACCGGCCGTTGACTTCAGACGTGCCGAGCACGCCGGTGGTCACGAACTCGATGCCGCCAATCCGCGTCACCCCGATCGGGCCTGCCTTGCCGTTGCCTTCAGCCCTGATCGAGACCCACGGCTCGGCGAAGTTCGAATCCTTGCCCCAATAGAGCGCCGGATGCGCGTTGAAGATGTTGAGCCCGCTCATCAGCAGGACGACCAGGCAGACGACGTTGATCCAGTGCATGACGCGCACCGGCAGGCGGTGCCGGTAGATGCGCCGCTTGGTGGATGTCCGGCGCGATGGCTCTTTGAGTTCCATGTCGATGCCGATTCTGATCGCGGTTGCCCGTGTGCTGCTTCGTCGCCCACGCCGACAAATGCTTACGTCATTGCAAGCCGCTTGCGTTCGCCAGCGCACAGACGCTCATGATGGGCGGTCGTAAGCTTTTTTGCAGGATGGCGACAAACCCACGTTCTTGACCTGTGCGTCAGGCGCGACGGCATCCCTCACCCATCTCGGAGACCTACATGAAATCGATTGCAACAATCTTGCTCTACGCCTGCATGACCCTGGCCGCGGGTTCCGTCGCCGCTCAGGACGGGATGAAGAAGAACGATTCGATGGCCAAGGACGGCACCATGAAGAAGGAGATGACCATGCAGGATTGCAAAGATCACATGGCGATGGCCAAGAAGGACACCATGGCGAAGGACGACGTCATGATGAAGAAGGACACCGCCTGCGCCGAGATGATGAAGAAGGACACAATGAAGAAGTAGAGGCGACGGCGGGATTTGATCCCGCGCCAGACCCGCTCCCGCGGCGCAAGTCGAATCCGTTCTGGCGTGACACGACGATCGTGTGCGCGCGCGATGCTGTTTTGCACGATCTTTTCCAGTTGGTGGTTCGTGCGCCCCGGAGGCAGGCGATAGGTCGGCATCACTGCTGTCCAAGACAGGCGAGTGAAGCGGCTGGTGTGCTGATCTGACGCGGGTTTCAGACGGCCCTGATGCGGATTGCAAGATCGTGCCCCTGTGTTTGCTGTCCAACATCAGGCGAACGCCAAGATGGCCTGAGGTGATTCCTCAGGGTCTGGCGGCACTGCGAATGGCTCGTCGATCCAGCGCATCAGATCGCGGTGAGTGAACAAATTCATGCGCAGCAGCGCGACCAAGTTGGCCATGCTCCAGCCGAAGCGCGAGGACATCTGCAAGTAGCGCAGCAGCAGCATGGTGATCAGTGCTGTCCAGATCTGCGTCTTCACGGCGTTGGGCGATGTGCCCACGAAGGTCTTGATCTTCAAGTTCTGCTTGAGCGCCTTGAAGAACAACTCGATTTGCCAGCGGTCCTTGTAGATGGCTGCGATCGTGCTGGCGCCCAGATGGTGCAAGTTGCTCAGGAACACCAGCGTCTCGCCGGTATCCTCGCGCAGCGCCTCGACGCGTCGCAACAGTTCAGGGCATTTGTCTCGGGCCCCTGCGCTGCTCAGCCGGATAGTCTGGTCGCGCACGATGTTGCGGTTTTGCGGCACCTCGCGTTCGGCGACGACCTCGTACTGGGCATCTCGCTTCATGCGGGTGACGAAGAACACCCCCTCGGTGCACCATTGGCCGAACAAGCCATAGTCGTTGTAGCCCCGATCGTCTACGACGATGGTGCCGGCCCCGAAGTCCAGCCACTGGGCGACCTTCACGTCATGAACCTTGCCGTCGGTGATCACACCGAAGCACGGCAGGTAGCCATCGTGGTCGAGCACCAGGTGCAGTTTGACTGCACCCTTGGTGCGCTGGTACTTGGCCCAGTCGTACATCGACAGGCTCAGGTCGATGACGGTGGAGTCGATGCTCACCAGCTTGTTCTTGAACCGAAACTTGTGCTTGCCCACGGCCTTGGCGGCAACCTTCGCGTACAGGCCATGAAAGACCTGCTCGAACAGCTGCCAGGGCCGGTGCGCGTTGGCGTACGACAGCGACGAGCGCGCCGGCGCTTCGATGCCCAGGTGCGCCAGCTTGCCCTCGCAACTCTTCAGCCCGCCCTCGATCTCGCGCAGGGAATGCGCGCGCCCGAGCTGGCAGAACAACATCGCCACCAACTGGCCCCAACTGGAGAACCCCTTGGCCGCGTACTCCGCCTTGGTCTGCTTGACGATGTGCTCGAACTCCACGCGCGGAATGAGCTTGAGTATCTGGCTGAACATGCTGCATGATGCTTTCACGTTGGGCCTCTCGGGGTTCGGGTGGATGTTCGTTTGGCGACAAACTTTTTACCCTACTCCCCGGGTTGGCTCAACGCCCCAATCTATCTTGGACAAGAGTG
>JBGSWY010000164.1:0-10514 GCA_041751715.1 Burkholderiaceae bacterium | reverse complement strand
CATGCCGTACTCAGCGGTGAGCCAGCCTTCGCCTTTTCCTTTGAGAAAAGCCGGTACCCGCTCTTCCACACTCGCGGTGCAGATGACGCGCGTGTCGCCGAACTCGACCAGCACCGAGCCCTCGGCATGTTTCGTGAAGTGTCTTAAAAGTCGCACCGGCCGCAATTCATCGGCGCGACGGCCGTTGGGGCGTGATATCGCTTGCATCGTCGTTGCGTGCGGCGTGAGCCGCACGCTTATCCAGGTAACAACTCGCTATTTTGCGACGAGTTTGCCGCTACGCTGAATCGCCTTCTGGATTTCTGCCACCGCATCGTCGATCTGCTCTTCGGACAGCTCTTCGTCCACACTCGGTTCGCCCACCCGCGGCATCTGGATCGTCGACGCCACCGTACCCTCGGGAATCAGCAAGGTGGACACCGGCGCTTCGCTCGGCGGCACCATTTCCATCGACTCGGTGCCGGCCCATGTCATGGCGACACCGGTGACGTTGTCGGACTCGGGACCGCCCAGTTCCAGTGCGAGCTCCATTAGCTCGGGCACCGCGCGCATGACCGTCTTTCCGGCGAAGGCATCGGCCACCTGGCGATCGTTCAACGTGCCCCATAAGCCGTCGGAGCAGAGCAACAGCGTGTCGCCATTGCGCAGCGCGACCGGGTGGCTCACTTCCACTGTCGGCGCGACGTAGGCGCCGATGCAATTGAAGATGCGATTGCGCTCCGGGTGATCCTTTGCGTCTTCGGCGCGAATCAGGCCCGATTGCACCAGATGATGCACGCGCGAATGATCGATCGTGCGATCGAGAATGCGGCCACCGCGAATCATGTACAGCCGCGAGTCGCCGACATGCGCCCAGATGGCAACGCCCTGTTGCACGATGCACGCGACCAGCGTCGTGCGCGGTGCTTCCGGCAGGCTGTGCTCGGCGCGATACCGGTGCAGCTCGCGATGCGCTGCCAGCACCGAGTCTTCGAGAAACCGCACGGGATCGGCCAGCAGCGGCTTGGCGTCGCGCTGATAAATTGACGCCACCGTCTGCAGTGTCAGCTGCGATGCCACCTCGCCACGGGCATGACCGCCCATGCCGTCCGCTACGAGCATCAGCAGCGAATCGCGCGTGTACAGGTACCCCATGCGGTCCTGGTTGATGCGCCGGCCGCCCTTTTTGCTTTCCTGGTAAACGGAGAAACGCATGGAAATGGTGATCAGTGATCAGTGATCGGTGACCGGTGACCGGTGAAAGCCCCGATCGCGCGAGGAAGTTTCCGCCTTTACCAAGCCGTTGTTCTCGAAAAATCGTGTGGCTTTGCCACCGATTTTTTGCAAACGAATCGCACAAAAGTAGGTTTTCACTTTTGTGCGCCTGGTTAAAACCAGGTTATGTTGTGATCCTTCATAAAGCGCGTCACCCGCTCCTGCAGGTTGCGCCAGCGGGCACCGGTACGTTCGATCATCGAGAACTCGGGCCGCTCGGGGACGTTTTGCAGCAGCTCCTTTTGCACCGCGAAAACGGTTTGCGGCCGTTCCAGCGAATTGAGCCGCAAACAGCGCTCAACCATCGAGATCAACTGGTTCGAATACAGGCCGCGGAACGATCGCAACGCCGTCGGCATCTTGTCTTCCTTCAGCCGAGGGTCCGACTCCTGCGGCGGCATGCCCGACATGCACGCATACACGCACGAGCCGATCGAGTACACGTCGGTCCACGGGCCGAGCTCGGCGTCGCGCTTGTAAAGCTCCGGCGCGGCAAACCCCGGCGTATACATCGGGTAGGTCTTGCTGATGTCCCGCTGCAGCGTCTGCCGCGCGGCGCCGAAATCGAGCAGGATCGGCGTGCCGTCCATCCGCAGGTAGACGTTCGCCGGCTTCACATCCAGGTGCAGCAGACGGTTCGAATGTACTTCGCGCAGGCCGTTCATCACCTGCGCAAAAACGCGGCGGATAAAGCGCTCCGACAGGACGTCTTTCTGATCCTTGTTGCGGTTGCGCAGCACGTGCTCCTGCAGCGACCGGCCGGATTCGTAGTGCATCACCATGTACACGGTTTCGTTGGCGCGAAAAAAGTTGATCACGCGGACGATGTTCGGGTGATAGATCGATGCCAGCGCACGGCCTTCCTCGAAGAAACACTTCAGCCCGATGCGGTAGGTGTTCAGATTCTCCGGCGCGATATACGGGGAGAGCTCACCGGGCTTACGCTGCGCCAGTGCCGCCGGCATGTACTCCTTGATCGCGACCGAGTTGCCCTGTTCATCGGTCGCCAGATAGACGATCGAGAATCCGCCTGAAGATATCTTCTTTACAATGCGATACCCGCCGACTTCAAGGCTTTCAGGCAGTGATGCGTTGGTTTGGGCGGGCATAGTTGAACATTCGGGACCGGCGATTCTATCCAATAGGACTCGGTAGCCCGTAACAACAATAGGGCGACTTTTCTCCTTGATACCCGCGTTAATGGCTGATCGATGAAGCCGGTTGATCAATGAAGCCCGTCGCCAGCATGACCGGCTTCGCAAGTGCGGCGCGCCCCACTGCGCTCGGTCAGTTGACGCTCGAACTGCGCTCGGTCAACTCGCGCTTTCTCGATCTGTCGCTGAAAATGCCGGATGATTTACGCAGCGCCGAGGCGGCGGTGCGTGAAGCGATCGCCGCTCAACTGGCGCGCGGCAAGGTCGAATGCCGGGTCTCGATCGCGCGCGGCACCAGCGGAACGCCTGCTCAGCTGAACCCTGTTGCGCTGTCGCAAGTGGCTGACCTCGCGCGACAGGTGGCACAGGCACTTCCCGCGTCCGCTCCGATCAACGTTGCAGACGTGCTGAACTGGCCCGGCGTCGTGGAGACGCCCGGCACCGATGCAGATGCTTTGCGAGCGCAGGTTCTGGCGGCGCTTTCAGAGGCCCTGACAGCACTGGCCGAGTCGCGCCGCCGCGAGGGCGCGGCCTTGTGCGACATGTTGGTCGCGCATTGCGAGCAGGTCGAGCGGATCGCGACATTGGTAAGTGCGCGCGCTCCCGAGCTGGTCGCTGCGGTCGAGCGCAAACTCAATGAACGGCTGCAGCAGGCGCTGGGGCCGGCGCTGGCGGGCGCCTCTACACTGACCAGCCCAGAGGTCTCTGAGCGCATCCGGCAGGAGGTGACTCTGTATGCGCTGAAAATGGATGTCGACGAAGAGATCAAACGGCTGGTGACGCATGTAGCCGAAGTGCGGCGCGTGCTGGCGAGCGGCGGCGCTGTCGGTCGCAGGCTCGATTTCCTGATGCAGGAACTTAACCGCGAAGCGAACACACTCGGCTCGAAGGCGGCAGCAATCGAGATGACCAACGCTTCGGTCGAACTGAAAATCCTGATCGAGCAGATGCGCGAACAGATTCAGAATCTGGAGTGACGCGCGGATGACGCCAGCCTGTTCGACGCTCGACTCCCTGGACGACCAATGCGCGGGCAACGTGTTCATGGTGGTCGCCCCATCGGGCGCAGGCAAATCCACGCTCGTGAACGCGCTGCTGGCGCGCGAACCCAATATTCGGTTGTCGGTTTCGTTCACGACACGCCCGCCCCGGCCAGGAGAGCAAAGCGGCCGCGAATACCACTTTCTGGATGTCGAGGAGTTCAAACAGCGGCGATCGGCGGGCGAGTTCATCGAAAGCGCCGAGGTGCACGGCAATTACTACTCGACTTCGCGCATCTGGATCGAGAAGCACGTGCGCGCCGGCACCGACGTCTTGCTTGAGATCGACTGGCAGGGGGCACGCCAGGTCAAGGCGGAGTTCGCGCACGCAGTCGGCATTTTCATCATGCCACCGTCGATCGACGCACTGGAGGCGCGGCTGAAGAAGCGCGGCCAGGATTCGCCGGCCGTGATCACGCGCCGGCTGCTCGCAGCCGGCAGCGAGATCGCACACGCGCCGGAGTTCGATTACGTCATCATCAACGAAGAATTCGACCTGGCGCTGGCGCAGATCAGTGCCATCGTGGCCGCCAGCAGGCTGCGCTATGCGGCACAGGCGGCTCGCCACCATGCGCTGTTCACGCAATTCGGTATCGCAAAATAGCTCAGCATTAGTCCGAAACTGCGCGGAAACGGCACGGAAACGGCGCCCGCTCAGGCTAAAATGCGGCGACACGCCTTCCTTGGACACTACGCCATGGCCCGCATTACCGTTGAAGATTGCCTGAAGCACATTCCGAATCGTTTCCAACTGGCGCTTGCCGCTGCCTATCGGGCGCGCCAACTGGCGCAGGGCCACACGCCGAAGATCGACACGCGCGATAAGCCGCCGGTGGCGGCATTGCGCGAGATCGCGCAGGGCAAGGTCGGCATTGAAATGCTGCGCAAGGTTCCGACGTAGCAGCTTTCAGCATCAGCCTTGATCCGGACTACGCCGGCGCGGGCTGATGGACTCGCAGAACCCTCCGGTTGCGGCCAACGACGCCGAGCCGCCGCCATCGCCCGGTTTTGCGCGTCGCGCGGCGCAGGCGTTCAAGAAGGCGGTCTGGCGCTCCGGAGCTGACGCCCAGCCGGCGAACCCGGTAGCCACGGTCGCGACGCTGACCGACCGCGTCAGGAAATACCTGCCATCGTCCGACGTTCAAAAAATCAAGGAGGCGTTTCGTTTTTCCGACGAGGCGCATCTCGGACAGTTCCGGCGCAGCGGTGCGCCGTACATCACGCATCCGCTGGCGGTGGCGGAAATCCTGACTGAGTGGCGGCTGGACGGCGCAGCGATTCAGGCTGCACTGTTGCACGACGTGATCGAAGACTGCGGTATCGAACGAGCGCAGCTGATCGAACACTTCGGCTCGACCGTGGCGGAACTGGTCGACGGCGTATCGAAGCTCGACCGCCTGCAGTTTTCATCGACCGAACAGGCGCAGGCCGAAAACTTTCGCAAGATGCTGCTCGCCATGGCGCGCGACGTGCGCGTCATGCTGATAAAACTCGCCGACCGTCTGCACAACATGCGCACGCTCGAAGCGGTCGATGCCGAGCGGCGCCGCCGTATCGCGCGCGAAACGCTGGAAATCTACGCACCGATTGCGCACCGGCTGGGCCTGAACACGCTGTTCCGGGAACTCGAGGAATTAAGTTTCGAACACTTGTATCCGCTGCGCTACCTGGTGCTGAACAAGGCGGTGCTGGGGGCGCGCGGCAATCGGCGCGAGGTGCTGGGCAAGATGATGCTGTCGGTGCGCAAGTCGCTGGCCGATGCCAAGCTGCGCGCAGAAGTGCAAGGGCGCGAAAAGACCGTCTATGGCATCTACCGCAAGATGGCGGACAAACACCTGTCGTTCTCGCAGGTGCTCGACATCTACGGCTTCAGGGTCGTGGTCGATTCCGTGGCGCAGTGCTATCTGGCGCTCGGCACATTGCACAGCCTGTACAAGCCGGTGCCCGGCAAGTTCAAGGATTACATCGCGATTCCAAAGGTCAACGGCTACCAGTCGCTGCACACGACGTTGATCGGGCCGTATGGCACTCCGGTCGAGTTCCAGATCCGCACCAAGGACATGCACCACGTGGCCGAGACAGGTGTGGCTGCACACTGGCTGTACAAGGACGACGATTCCGATCTCTCCGAGCTGCAATCGCGCACGCATCAGTGGCTGCAGTCACTGCTCGAGATCCAGCGGCAAACCGGAGACTCGAGCGAATTTCTCGAGCACATCAAGGTCGACCTGTTTCCCGACAAGGTCTATATCTTCACGCCGAAGGGCCTGATCGTTGCGCTGCCGCGCGATGCCACGGCAGTCGACTTCGCGTACAGCATCCACACCGACGTCGGAAACAAAACGGTCGCTGCGCGCATCAATAGCGAGATTCAGCCGTTGCGAACGCAGCTGAAAAACGGCGACATGGTCGAGATCGTGACCGGCCCGGAGGCGAGGCCCAATCCCGCATGGCTTTCGTTCGTCAGGACCGGCAAGGCACGGTCGGAGATTCGCCATTTTCTTCGCACGATGAAGTTCGACGAGTCGGTGGAACTGGGCGAGCGGTTGCTGGCTCAGGCGGCGCGGCAGTTCAACCTGTCGCTCGCCGATGTACGGGACGAACAGTGGGCCGACGCGCTCAAGCAGTCGGATACCGCATCGCGCCAGGACCTGCTGGCCGATATCGGTCTCGGGCGCAAATTACCCGCGGTTGTCGCGCGCCAGCTTGCGCTGGGCGCAGCCGACCCGGAAGACTCGCAAAGCGCCAGTCCCGTGACGCAGGCAACGCAGGTCCCGGTAGTGGTGCGAGGCACCGAAGGCATGGCGGTGCAGATGGCCAGCTGCTGCCATCCGATTCCCGACGATCCGATCGTCGGCCACATTCGCAAGGGTCAGGGGCTGGCCGTGCACCAGGCGGATTGCCTTCACGCGCAGCGCTCACGGCGCGCCGATCCGGATCGCTGGATCGAGCTGCAATGGGCCAAGGATCCAGCCAGCAACTTCACGGTCGCCATCGACGTCAGCGCGCTCAATGAGCGCGGCGTGCTGGGCCGCATTGCGGTCGCCATCGCTGAGGCGGAATCGAACATCCTGAACGTGCAACTGGACGACGAAGACGCGAGGCTCGCGTTGATCCACTTCAAAATCCAGGTGCACGATCGCGTGCACCTGGCGCGCGTGATACGTGCGTTGCGACGCGTGAAGAACGTGCAGCAGATCGTGCGCCCTCGCCCCGGTGCCACCGGAGGCAACAGCAATCGCCTGCACGCTCACGATGTGGCGTAGCTGACGTCCAGGATCTCTATCGTCTCGACGCCGGCCGGCGTGTGCAACGTGACCCGGTCGCCGACGCGTGCCTTCAGCAGCGCTCCGGCGATTGGAGAAATCCAGCTGACATAGCCGCGCGCAGGCTCGACTTCATCGGTGCCGACAATCGTTATGCGATTCTCCGTGCCGTCTGCAGTCGCGTAGGCGACCGTGGCACCGAAGAAAATCTGCTCGGTTGCTTCTCGTGCCGCAGGATCGACCACCTCGGCGACATCGAGCCGCTTCGTCAGGAAGCGAATGCGCCGATCGATCTCGCGCAGCCGCTTCTTGCCATAAATGTAGTCGCCGTTCTCGGAGCGGTCGCCATTGGATGCCGCCCACGACACGGTACGCACGACCTCGGGTCGCTCGACATTCAACAGCCCGACCAGTTCCTCCTTCAGCCGGCGATAACCACCCGGCGTGATGTAGTTCCGTACGCCGGCGATCTGCGGGATCTCGACCTCATCGTCGTCCTGATCGCCGTTTTCCTTTACAAATGCCTTGCTCATGCTGCCGCTCCTGTTCCGGCCATGCGACGGGTCTGTCGATTGCTGCCGGGAAAAGACCAAAGGGAGAAATTAGATGGCAGTGACAAGCAGGCAAGACAATGAACTTGCCAGGCTGAAGGTGACGCTACTGGCGCGCCGGAAACAGCTCGAGGGTGAAGTCGAAGACGGCCAGCAGCGACGGATGGACGAAGACAGTTTCGGCTCGCTGGCCGGAGAAGTGGCTGATGCCGGCGATGCGTCGATGGCCACCGAGCAATCGGGTCTGCGCAACACGCAGATCGGGCGCGACATTGCAGAGATACGCGACATCGATGCTGCTCTCGAGCGTCTGGACAGCGGCAATTACGGCATCTGCACTCGTTGCGCGCGCGATATCGCCATTGCGCGCCTGCAGGCCAACCCTTCAGCGCAGCGGTGCATCGAATGCCAGACGGCACACGAACAGCAGTTCGCCGGGAATGCCACGCCTTCGCTATGAACGACAGTCCCCACCCTGATCCGGCAGCCGGATCCGCACCGATCAAGCAGGGCGAGCGTATTGATTCGATCGTGCTCAACATCTATCGCGACAACAAATGGCAGCACGTCAAAAGCGACGAGCTTTTCAGGAAGCGCAAGGTCATTGTTTTCGGCCTTCCGGGAGCTTTCACGCCAACCTGTTCATCACAACATCTGCCACGCTACAACGAAATGGCGCCGACATTCTTCGCGCAGGGCGTGAACGAAATCCTCTGTGTATCCGTCAACGACCCGTTTGTAATGGAAGCATGGGGCCGTGCCCAGCACTGTTTCAGCAACATTTCCCTGGTGGCGGACGGCAACGGCGAGTTTTCGGCCGCGCTCGGCTTGCTGGTCGACAAGAAGGAATTGAGCTTCGGAATGCGATCGAAACGCTACTCGATGCTGGTGGATGACGCCGTTGTCGGGAAACTGTTCATCGAACCCGATGAGCCAGGCGATCCGTACCACGTCTCGGATGCCGACACGATGCTCAAAGCGATCGCGCCCGACGCCAGAGCGCCTGATCAGATCGTGCTGTTTACGCGTGCCGGCTGTCCGCACTGCGCGCGCGCCAAGGAGATGCTGGAACAGGGGGGCTTCAAATACATCGAGATGCCCCTTGAAGACAACGTGCGCAATACGGTGCTCGGCGCAGTCACCGGACGCAGCAGCGTGCCGCAGATCTTCCTCAACGGAGAACTGATCGGCGGCGCCGACGATCTGGAAAAACGCTTGAAGGGCGCCTCAGGTCCGCCGGGGATCCGCCCGACCTGAGGCTCGCATTTACTTGCGGCCGTCCTTCTGAATATCTTCGGGCCGATCCAGCAACGGATCTTCATCCTTGGCGCGATGCCTGCCCTGCTCTTCGGCGCGCTCCATCTGTCGCTGTTCTCCAACGCTTTCCGGCTTTGCATCGCGCGCCGCTTCATCGACATCGTTGTCTTCGACAAACTCTTTGGTCGCCTCGTTGTAGCGGCGCGCTGCCTTGTAGTCGCCTTCGCCCTGCACTTCGCCTTTGTTCTTTGCTGGGTCGTTCGCCATGGTCTGCTCCCGGTTCAATCAAGTCGTGCCGACACCAAGCGCCTTCAATGTCGCTTGGTCAAGGTCGGAGCCGCTCATGCCTTCTTTCTGCTTGAAGTTGCGCAGCGCCGCGCGGGTGCTGGGTCCCATTATCCCGTCGATTGGACCTGGGCTGAATCCGCGATCGCTCAGTCCCTGCTGCACTTGCTTGATCATGTCTGTGCCCATCGACGATGAATCACCGGCCATGGCAGGCATCGAGCTCATATGCGACGGCGCTGTTGCGGCGGCGGTCGGCGGCGTCGACATCGCCGATGACGGTGGAGTCGTCACTGAAGATGACGGCGGCGGCGGCGCCGGCGGTGTCATGCTGTTGGGCGCAGGTGTAGCAGCCGGCGAGGTGCCCGCAGGCTGAGTTCCCGGCACAAGACCAGGCGCGGCGTTCGCGCTCGCGGCAAGGTTGTTCCGCACGCTTGTCACGCCGCTGACACCCTTGGCGACCTCTTCGGCGCGCGTCATGTGCGCGGCACTGTCGACCGTGCCAGTCAAAGAGACGACGCCGTTGTTCGAATCAACATTGATCTGCGTCCCCTTGACCATGTCATCGGCCAATAACGCGGCCTTGACCTTGGTCGTCAACGCGGCATTGTCAACCACGTTCGCTGCGGTATTCGTGGCCTGTTTGGCTTCGGTACGCACTTCCTGCCGCTCGTCACGGCTACATGCGCCGAGGGCGACTGCGGCGACGGTGGTGACCACCATTGTTTTTAAGGTGTGACGCGCAAATTGCTGCATGGTTAGCTCCTCACTTGAACGGTTGGTTTCGCGGGCCCCTTGTCAGAACACTTGCGGACCCTTTCCGGCGCGACGTTCAAGATCGCGACGCCGGAAGCAACCGTCAATCAAGCAATTTGCATGCCCTAGCGCTACGCCGCCCGCCGCTCGTTGGGGCCCGATGTACCACTTGCGCCGTAGTCTTTCAGGCGGTTGTAAAGCGTCTTCAAGCTGACACCGAGTGCTGCGGCGGTGCGCTCCTTGTGCCCGTCGAAATGCTCAAGGGTCGCAAAGATCAGCGAACGTTCGACTTCCGCCAGCGTGGTGGTACCGACGCGAACCGTCAGCACGGCGCTCGCATCGGGCTGCGTCGAGTGTCCGGCTTGCAGCGCCAGCCATTCGTCCGTGATCGTCGTGCCCGATGCCATCACGAATGCGCGTTGCACGACGTTGCGCAACTCACGCACGTTGCCCGGCCAGTCGTACTCGTTCATGCGCTCGTATGCGCCCTTGCTGAAGCGCTTTTCCTTGCCTTCCTCCTTGCAGATTTCGGCCAGGAAGTGATCGGACAGCAGGGCAATGTCTTCCTTGCGCTCGCGCAGCGACGGCAAGCGAATCGGAAACACGTTCAATCGATACAGCAGATCCTCCCGCAGCTTTCCGTCGGCCACTGCGCGCTCGGGTATGCGATTGGTGGCGCCGAGCACGCGCACGTCGGCACGCTGGGTCTCGGTCGATCCGACCCGGTTGAAGGTACCGGTCTCAAGAACCCGCAGCAGCTTGACCTGCAGATCGGGCGGCATCTCGGTCACTTCGTCGAGGAACAGCGTACCGCCGTGAGCACGCTCGAAAAAACCGAGATGTTGCCGATTGGCTCCCGTAAAGCTGCCCTTCTCGTGCCCGAAGATTTCGCTTTCCATCAAGTGCGGCGAAATGGCGCCGCAATTTATCGCGAGAAACGGGCGGCTGCGG
>JBGSWY010000163.1:0-2689 GCA_041751715.1 Burkholderiaceae bacterium | reverse complement strand
CGCAGTTTTGTCCGGCGGACCGCTGGGCATCATGAGCGCGTGCCTGGATGCCGTGCTGCCCTACGTGCACGAGCGCAAGCAGTTCGGCCAGTCGATCGGCGAATTTCAGTTGATGCAGGGCAAGCTGGCGGACATGTACACGACGATGATGACGTGCAGGGCTTACGTATACGAAGTCGGCCGCGCGTGCGATCGCGCGACGGCCGACACAATGCGCGCACTGCGCAAGGACGCTGCCGGCTCGATCCTTTACTCGGCGGAAAAGGCCACCTGGATGGCCGGCGAAGCGATCCAGGCGCTCGGCGGCAACGGCTATGTCAACGACTTTCCGACCGGACGGTTGTGGCGCGATGCAAAGCTGTATGAAATCGGGGCGGGGACGTCGGAAATAAGACGCATGTTGATCGGCCGAGAACTTTTTGCGGAGACGGCGTAGACGTTGCCCCGATTCGGTAAGGCTAACGTGAACGCAGCGAACGTTAAGCTCGCGCAAGCGAGCGGCCGGAGCCATATTGGGGCCCGGACCTCCGAGATCCGCAGAATGCTGATCGGATGCGAGCTGTTTGCGGAGACGATGTGACGCAATGTTGGGACTGACATCAAATCAGCTGGCGCTGTTCACTTTGGCGTCGCTGCTGCTCGCCGCGACGCCTGGACCGGTATGGCTGTATCTGATCTCGCGCACGCTGGCGCAAGGCAGGCGTGCCGGCTACTTCTCGATGTTAGGGGTCGCGGCCGGATTGTCACTGCACGCAATCTTCGCCGCTTTCGGCCTGACGGTCGTTCTGTTCGCGGTGCCGTACGCGTTCGACGCGATCAAGCTGGCCGGCGCGGCCTATCTGCTGTGGCTTGCCTACAGCACGGTGCGCGGCGCGGGCTTTACGTTCGCGCCGCAGCCGCTCGCGCCGGTGCGTGACCGCGTGCTGCTGCGGCAGGCGTTCATCGCGGCCGCGATCAATCCGAAAGTGGCAGTGTTCTACCTGTCGCTGTTTCCGCAGTTCGTCGATCCGGCCACCGGACCAGTGCTGGGCCAGAGCCTGCTGCTTGGCGCCATTCAGGTTGCGATCGCGGCGTTGATGGATGTTTCACTGGTGACAGTCGCCGGGCTGCTCGCCGCGTGGTTTGCGCGTCGCCCGCTGTGGCTCCAGCTGCAACGCTGGTTTCTCGGAAGTGTGTTCGGTGCGCTGGCCGTATGGCTGGCGTTAACGCCGCGCGAGAGATGAAAACGCCCGCGGCAAACCTGCCGCGAGCGCTTGTCTTCAACAACGATTAACGACGATACGACGCGTTGAAGTCGGTGCGGCTCACTCGCCCGTCATTGTCGCGATCCATCTTGCTCCAATCGGCCGTCACACTGGCATCCGCCTTGGCCTCATCGCGGCTTAACCAGCCGTCCTTGTTGGCATCGAGGCGTTCCCATCGTCCATCATTGGTGGTCGACGGCAGTGGAACGACTGTCGTGGTGGTTGCGACCAGATAGCGGTCAATATCTGCTCGCCACTTCGGATCGTTCAAGTTCGGCCACTTGTCGCTGTCAAACCCCGGCACATTGTTCAGCCTGTCCTTGCTGATATTGAGCACCAGATCGTCGCTCCAGTTTGCACCCTGCTTGAACGAGCGCAGCGGGAAAGCGAACAGCTTGTTATTGAGGCTCCAGGACTGATCGAACTCCAGCACCGCGTAATGCACATTACCGTTGGCCATGTTGATGACGACGTCTTCGATCTCGCCCAAATCACGACCGGTCGGATCGTTGATGTCTTTGTCAAGCAGCTCGGTGCCGCGAACCAGCCGCATGTTCGGCCGCGCTTCGATCGCCATGCCGGAACCGAAATAACGATCCACCTGCGAGCGATATTCAGGCTTGTCGAAATCCGGATACCGGCTGGCCTCGAAGCCGGGAGCAGCTTTCAACCGCTCCTTGGCAACGTTCAAGACCAGCTCATCCCTGTCGGCCGCAGGGCTGAAGGCGCGCACCGGATAGGCAAACAACTTGTCGCCCATTCCCAGGAAGCCGCCGAACGACAGCACAACATAGTGCACGCGTCCGTTGTTGACATCGAAGATGACGTCCTTGATATCGCCCAGATCTTCGCCTTGCGCATTACGCACGTCCTTGCCGATCAGTTGGCTCAGGCGCATATCGCGTGCCGCCGCGCGCTGCGTTTGCGACGGCTTGTTCATCTGCGTATTGGCCGACGTCTGTGTGTAAGCCGGCGCAGCAAGCGCCAGGCCGAAAACCGGCAGCATCAATGCCACCGATGTTTTTAGCTTGAGCTTCTTCATCAGTGTTCTCCCAAAGTTAGTTGCGGACCGTTTCTGGTTCCATGCAATGAGGAAGCAATCGGCGGACCCACATTTCGGGTGCGCGACAATGGCACCCGTCATGGAAGTCCCGCATGTCGCGAGCGTCAAATTCGACCGTTCGATGCCGTCGCCAGCGGCCATTGCGGGCGCGATTCTCGACGGATTCGACAATCACTACCGGCGCTTCCGCTACGTTGCGCAGCAGGCCAAGGCGCAATACGAAAACGGCAACTGGCATGCATTGCGCGACAGCGCGCGTGCGCGCATCGATTTTTACGATCAGCGTGTGCGCGAGGCGGTCGCGACGATCGAGCGCGACTTCGATCTCGATTCGCTGACCGGCACCGAGCGCGATGCGTTATGGCAGGCGGTCAAGCAGAGC
>JBGSWY010000162.1:0-3114 GCA_041751715.1 Burkholderiaceae bacterium | reverse complement strand
ACAATGCAACGCCATGTCCTCCACCTTCGGTCACCTGTTTCGCGTTACCAACTTCGGCGAGTCGCACGGTCCCGCGATCGGCTGCGTGATCGACGGCTGCCCACCCGGAATGCCGCTCGCCGAGGCCGATCTGCAGCGCGATCTGGACCGGCGCAAGCCCGGCACGTCACGCCATGTCACGCAGCGTCGCGAATCCGATCGCGTTGAAATCCTGTCGGGCGTGTTCGAAGGGCAAACGACCGGTACGCCGATCGCACTGCTGATTCGCAATGAAGACGCCAAGGGGCGTGATTACGATGATCTGCTCGACACGTTTCGTCCAGGACACGCCGACTATACGTACTGGCGCAAGTACGGAGTGCGCGATCCGCGCGGCGGTGGTCGCTCGTCGGCGCGCTTGACAGCGCCGATGGTCGCGGCCGGAGCGGTCGCGAAGAAATGGCTGCGCGCGAAGTTCGGCACCGAGGTGCGCGGCTGCATGCAGCAACTGGGCGAGATCGAAATTCCCTTCGTGAGCTGGGCCGAGGTCGAATCGAACGCGTTCTACTCGCCGAACGGCGGGATGGTGGCGCAGCTGGAAGACTATGTGGACGCGCTGCGCAAGAGCGGCGATTCGGTCGGTGCGCGGTTGCGGGTGATCGCGACCGGCGTTCCGGTCGGCCTGGGTGCGCCGCTGGCCGGCAAACTCGACGCCGATATCGCCCATGCAATGATGGGAATCAATGCGGTAAAAGGCGTCGAGATAGGTGCCGGTTTCGGCAGCGTGCGGCAAAAGGGCTCGGAGCATGGCGATGAGTTGCTGCCATCCGGCTTTGCCAGCAATAACGCAGGTGGCGTGCTCGGCGGGATCTCCTCCGGTCAGCACATCGAGGTGTCGATTGCGCTGAAGCCGACCTCTAGCATCCGCCTGCCGCGGCGCTCGATCACACGAGGAGGCGCCCCTGCGATCGTCGAAACGCATGGCAGGCACGATCCCTGCGTTGGTATTCGCGCGACGCCGATTGCCGAAGCGATGCTGGCCCTGGTGCTAATGGATCATGCCTTGCTGCAGCGCGCACAAAACGGCGACGTCGTGCACGAGACCCCGGCGATTGCCGCGTCGTCCGTGCCGCCCAACCGTGCTGAATGAGTGAGGAGCTTGGTCTATGAACAACAACCTACCCCGTTTTGCGCTCGTGATTGTCCTGGCCCTGCTGGCCGCGTGCGAAACCGTTCAAACGACGCAGCCGGGCGCAGTCGGCGTTACGCGCCAGCAGCAGGTGAGCTCGGCAGTGAGCTCGAAAGAAGTCGAAGAGGCTGCCGACAAGCAGTACACCCAGGTGATGGCAGAAGCGCAGAAAAAAGGGCTGCTAAACCGCAATGCGCAGCAGGTACAGCGGGTGCGCGCGATCGCGCAGCGGTTGATACCGCAGACACGAGTGTTCCGTCAGGATGCGCTGCAATGGAACTGGGAAACCAACGTCCTGACCTCGAAAGACGTTAACGCCTGGGCGATGCCCGGCGGCAAGATGGCGGTCTACACTGGCCTGATCGAGCGGCTGAACGCGACCGACGACGAACTCGCGGCGGTCATGGGCCACGAGATTGCGCACGCCTTGCGCGAGCACGCGCGTGAGCGCATCGCGCGCCAGATGGGAACGCAGGCAGCCTCCGCGATAGGCTCGATCGCGCTCGAGATATTTACCGGCGTCCGCCTTGATCCGGAAATAGCGGGCACCGTCGGGCAGGCGGCGTTTGTTCTGCCCAACAGCCGCCAGAACGAGCAGGAAGCCGATGTGATCGGTGTCGAGTTGATGGCGCGTGCCGGCTATGACCCCCGCGGCGCGCTCAGCCTGTGGCAAAAGATGAGTCAAGCCGCCGGCGGCGGCGGGCCGCCGGAATTTCTGTCAACCCATCCGAGCAGTGCGACCCGCATTCGTGAATTGCAGGTCTATGTCGATAAGGTGATGCCGCTGTACCAGGCAGCCAAGCGTTAGGAGAAACGCTGAACACGCTGCTGCGCGGCTTCAAACTCGGCGCTGCCCAGTTCTCGTCGCTGCGGTGCTCGCCGTAGCGCTCGTACGCGCGCGCCTCGCGCGGACGTTGTGCCGCTCGCTACGCTTCTTCAGCGTTCCTTAGGAGACAACCAGATTCGCGCGCGCGACCCACTGCGTGGCGCGCTCAAGTGCGTGGGTCAGTCCTGCCGGCGACGTCGGCTCGAACTTCAATAACAGCGCGGCCTGCTCATCAGGGCTCAGACGCGAGAATAGAAAGTCGCGCCGGTTGCCCGGGTCGTCCGGCAAGTAAAGCTGCGTTGCGAACGGCGAGGTTCCTGCCGTTTGCACACGGACATGAATGTGCGGCGTGCGGCCTGGATAGGCGACCGGGCGGATCGTTCGAAAGTGGAACGTACCGGCCGCGTCGGTGCGCGCAATGCCATAGCCCTGAAAATTGGGGTCGCGTTCGGCCTCAGCCCCGCCGGCCGGATGGTGATAAACCGCGTTGGCGTCGCATTGCCAGACTTCGACCGCGGCATTGGTGAGCGGCTGGCCGCGGCGGTCCAGTACTCGGCCCGTCAGAAAAATCGGTACGCCCTTGGTCACTACGCGGTCGCCTTCGACACGCAATAGGTCTGCATCCGTGTCGGTCGGCCGCTCGCCGGCGTTGCGCGGATAAAACGGGCCGAGCGTCTGCGATGGTGTGACTCGCGCCTGCTCGCGAGTCAACTGCGCGACCGCCAGCGGCGTGAGCACCGTGCCGGCGGCGCCGGCGAGAAAGTGACGGCGTTGCAGCGTCTTTGCATTGTTCGGCCTGCTGTTCATCGCCTCTCCCATGGTTGCGATTCAGACCCGCAAGGCGCCGCGATGTTCCGGACCCGGGTGGCATAATCGTTCGAGCATGAACGCTGCCCGCACACTCTACGACAGGTTATGGGACGACCACGTGGTGCACGTCGAGGACGACGGCACGACGGTGCTTTATATCGATCGTCACTTGGTGCACGAAGTGACCAGCCCGCAGGCTTACGAAGGGCTGCGGCTGGCGGGGCGCACCCCGTGGCGCATCAGCTCGATCGTCGCCACGGCGGATCACAACACGCCGACGACCGGCTGGGAGCGGGGTTACGGCGGCATC
>JBGSWY010000161.1:0-7372 GCA_041751715.1 Burkholderiaceae bacterium | reverse complement strand
AGCGGTGACCGTGGCGTCGCTGGCCGATGCGGTGCGGGAAGAGCTGGCGCCTGTCGCTCAACAACGCGGAGTCGAACTGTTCATCGACGTCGATCCTGCGGTCGAAGTCAGCGGCGATCGATTTCTGCTGCAGCGGGCATTGTCGAACCTGGTGCTCAATGCGATCGACTATGCGCCAGCCGAGACGGCCGTGACGATCGATGCGCAGGCGCTGCGGGGAAAGGTCGAGGTCACCGTGCGCGATCGCGGCCCGGGCCTGCCGGTCTATGCGCAGGACCGCGCGTTCGAGAAGTTCTTTTCAACGCCACGTCCGAGCGGCAGGAAGGGCACCGGCCTCGGGCTCGCCTTTGTGCGTGAGGTTGCGCAACTGCATGGGGGCAGCGCGCGCCTCGTCAACCACGCAGACGGCGGTGCATTGGCCACGCTGTCGCTGCCTGCGCTTTCGTCATCTTCCTCGCGTGATCGCTGAGGTTTCGGCAACACTTCACGGCTTTTTCACGCGCGTTTCCCGCCGTCTTCGGATGCACTTCACATCGGGAGACGATCGTTCGCCACGTCAGGTCACTGACCAAGGAAACAACGATGACTGCGTGGCAACTAATGATCGATGGGTTTCTAGGCGCAGCCGAACTGGCCGCGCTGTTGTTCATATCACCAGCCGCCGCGGCCGAGCCGCCGGCGGCGCCTGCAGTACTGGCTTCGGCCCGGGTTGAACTAGCGCACGAGCTGCCCCTGCCGACCCCCTTGTTTGATGTGCGGCTGCGCGGCGCTCGGGCCGACGTGCGAGTCAGCCAGAGCGTTCGCAATGACAGCGGACAGCTCATCAACCTCGCTGCGCGGCTGCCTCTGATCGATCAGCACACCGAGGCGCTCCGAATTCATCGCAAGGAACGCTTCGTTGATCTGCTGCAGAACGATGAGGGGTGCGGCGGCGAACCGGGCGATGACGAGCACGCGGCGGAACACGCGGTCGGACATGCGCGGCTGGCGGCCGATGAAGCGATCGCCGACGCGTTACTGCTGGCGCCAGGCGAAACGGCGGTGATAGAAACGATTGCGACACTGCCGCTCGTCAGAGTGGGCACAGGCAGCTCATTCCGGCTCGCTTTGCCGGCGCACGCCGCGGGCGAGTCGCGCGCGTTGCTGGTCGATCAGCACAATGTGCAATTCGTCGTCGTCATTGCCGATCGCGCCGCGCGCGGCATGGCGCGCCTTACGTTGCGCCCAGCTCGGGGCGCAGCCGTCACCCTCGAGCTTGGCGATCTCGGCGAAGCAACCGATGCACCAAATGCATTCGTCATCCCGCTCGCGGACCGGGCCGCCCTGGCCGCGCTCGCTGCCGGCGCCATCGAGTTTGAAGTTCGCGCGAAAAACTACGCTCTGTGGTCCACCCTGCCCGCACAACTGCGCACCGATGCGTCACTCGCATGGATGCGCGCGGCGAAATAGGGCAAATGTCATGGCAACTGATTTGAACGCCCGAATCGGACGGACTCTGCCGGGGCCGGCATTCGCCGCAGCCGGGCAACCGGTTCGATGCGGCAGCCGGCTTGCACAGCAGCGCAGCAACAGGAAATCGATTTACGTCGGCGCTCTGCTGGTCGCGGGAGTATTGATGCTGGTGGGCTTCCACTTCCGCGACCGGCCGCTGACCCATGCGGCAGCCGCCCACCTCATTTGCCAAGCAGAAAGCGCTCGATAAACGCGACCATCGAGTAAAAGTAATAATCGGCGTTCGCCTTGCGTGCGAAGCCGTGTCCTTCGTTATCGGCCATCAGGTACCACACCGGCGTTCCGCTGGCGCGCACCTGTTGCACGATCTGCTCGGCTTCGCTGACCGGCACGCGCGGGTCGTTCTTGCCGTGCACGACCAGCAACGGCGCACGAATCTTTCCGGCGTTCTTCAGCGGCGACATCTGCTCGAGCACTGCCCGCACGGCGGGATCGCGTTCATCGCCATACTCGACGCGCCGCAGATCGCGCCGGTAACTTTCGGTGTTGTTCAAAAAGCTGACGAAGTCCGATATTCCGACCACATCGATACCGCCGCGCAGACGATCGCTGTAATGCACGAGGCTGGCCAGCACCATGTAGCCGCCGTAGCTGCCGCCCTGCACCATCACGCGCTTCGTGTCGAGCCGCGCGTCGGTCGCGATCCAGTCGAGCAGCGCGCCGATATCCTTGACCGAGTCTTCGCGCTTGATGCCGTTGTCCAGATCGAGAAACGTTTTGCCATAGCCGCTCGAGCCGCGCACGTTTGGCTCGAGCAATGCGACGCCGAGCTCATTGATCAGATAATTAAAGCGGCCGTTGAAGCCGACCGTCGCCTGCGCCTCAGGGCCGCCGTGAATCGCGATCAGCACCGGCCTCGGCCCCGTAAAGCGCGCTGGCGGCATTGTCAGCACACCGCTGATCGTGCGGCCATCGAAACTTTTCCAGCGCACGATCTCGGCATCGCGAAAACTGGCGGGGTCGACTCCCGCCGTATCCGCAGTGGTCCAGCGTTGCACCTTGCCGCTCGCGGTGTCGAGGCTGATGACGGTCGCCGGACTCTGCGGCGAGTTCAACGTGAACGCGAGCTCGTTGACGCGCTGCTTGTGCCATTTGAGCGCCGATAGCTGCCCGCTCGGCACCTTCGGGCGCGCCAGCTCGCGGCCGCTCGCGGGATCGAACAGACGCAGTTCATCGCGCCCGTCCACGTTGAACACGACAGCGAGCTTGCGGCCGTCTGCGGACAACGCAAACGAATCGACGTCCCATGTCACATCGGTTGCGAAAAACCGCAGCGCGCGCGTATCGAAACGATACTCGGCCAGCTGGTCGAACTCGCTGCGTTCGGTGGTGGTCAGGTAAACGCGCGAGCCGTCCGGGCTGAACTCGAAGCCGGAGTACGACGCTCGCGTGCCCTGAGTTGAAGGCAGCAACCGCTCGCGCTCACCGCTGGCCACCTCGATGCGCCAGACTTCGGACTCGGTGGCACTGACATAGCGCAGCCCGACCAGAAACCTGTCGTCCGGAGAAAATTCAAAAGCGAACCAGCCGGTGCCAGGCAATTCGGTCAGCGTGCGGCGCTCCCGCGGCTTTAGTGGATCGACCAACGCCAGCGTGACGCCGATCTGATCACGCCGGCCGCCCTGTGCAGTGCGATCGAGCGGCACCGAGCCAATCAACAATTGCGTGCCGGCCTCGTTCCATGTCGCGCCGCTGCGGGTGTCCGGATCGGATAACAGCGTGCTCGCGCGCGAGTCCAGATCGAGCCGATAGACGCGCGCCGCTTCGTTGCCGCCGGTGTCGCGCGAATAGACGACGAAGCGTCCGCCGCGCGGGCCGAACGAACCGCCGAAAATAGGCTCCGGAAAATCCGTCAGCCGTTCCGGTACGCCGTCTGGCTTGGCCAACCGGAACAGTTGCGTCACGTTGGAGCCGGCCGCCCGGTGATTGATCAGCATCTCGCGTCGCGTCGGATGCCAGTCGGCAAAACCATGGCCGCGAAAGTCGCTGTAGCCGCCGACACGCGCCGCCAGCGACTGCGGAATCGACGGTATGCCTTCCATGTGCAGGTTGGGATTCGGCGCGACAACTTCAGACTGCGCGCCCGCCGCGCTGATCGCAAGCGCAAAAAGAACACCAGCAAGTTGCTTCATCGTGGCAAGACTGTTTTTACAGAGGGCGGCACGATACCGGATGCCCGAGGTGAAGAAGCACGCGCTACAACGCTTCGCGCCACTCCGCGTTGTACACCGACCAGCGGCCATTTTCGCGCCGCCAGACCGAATCGAAATCCCATCCCTGACCACGCTCCGGCAACAGGCCGGCACCTCCGGTCGCAACGACACGCACCTTCGCGTGCGCGCGGTCCCCCTCGACTCGAACGTCCGTCACGACCGCATTGACCGTGATCTTGTCGTTGCGCAGGTACACACCGGCCAACAGCCGCTTCAGGTCCTGCTTGCCGAATGCGCCGGACTCACGCGAGAACTCATCGCTCACGTGATCCAGAAACGCAGCGGGCTCGCGCTGCTCGATCGACTCTGCCATTGCTGCTACGGCTGAGCGAAGTTCACGCTCCGGGTCACTGCGCGTGCACGCAGCCAACGCGATCGCGACAGCGGCCAGTGTCAACCAAGTGCAACTACGACGAAGCGCCTCAGCCATGGCTCAACTAACACCTTCTTGCCAGCGCACTCCGAGTTGAGCGGCGGTTCGCCGTCCGCTCGGACGAGGAGAGGCTGAGCTGGCCAAAGGTCGGGCTCAGCCGAGGTTGGGCGCCAGCCAGCGCTCGAGTTCGCCAACCGATTCGCTCTTGCGTCTTGCCAGGTCTTCGAGTTGATCGCGGCCGATGCGGCCGACGTTGAAGTACTTCGATTGCGGATGCGAAAAGTAAAAGCCGCTGACGCTCGAGGCCGGGCTCATCGCGTAGTTCTCGGTCAGCGCCATGCCGATCTCCTCGGCATGCAACGCTTCGAACACATCGCTCTTGACCGCGTGCTCAGGGCATGCCGGATAGCCGGGCGCGGGGCGAATTCCCCGATACGCTTCCTTGACGAGCTCCTCGTTAGTCAAGGCTTCATCGGGCGCATATCCCCACAGGTCGCGCCGCACTCTTTCGTGCAGCATCTCGGCAAACGCTTCGGCCAGCCGGTCGGCGATTGCTTGCAGCATGATCGAGCCGTAGTCGTCGTGCTTCGCCTGAAACATCGCCTGTCGTTTCTCGAGGCCAACGCCCGAGGTAACCGCAAACATGCCGATGTAATCGGTGATGCCCGAAGTCTTCGGCGCGATGAAGTCCGACAAGCACTGGTTTGGATTGGCCACACCGTCGATCACCGGCTTTTTGGTCTGTTGCCGCAGGCCGTGCCAGGTAAATAGAACTTTGCTGCGCGACTCGTCGGCGTAGATCTCGATATCGTCGCCAATCGAGTTGGCGGGGTAGAACGCCACTGCACCGTTGGCCTTCAACCACCGCTCGTTGACGATGCGTTCGAGCATCTTCTCGCCTTCGGCAAACACCTGGCGCGCATGTTCGCCGACGACTTCGTCGGTAAGCAACTGTGGAAACGGTCCGTGCAGGTCCCATGTCTGAAAAAACGGGCCCCAGTCGACGTACTTGGCAATCATCGCGAGGTCGTAGTTCTTGAACGCGCGACGTCCGAGAAACTTCGGCTTCGGTGGCTCATAGCCGGCCCAATCGACGCGCGTCGCGTTGGCGCGCGCATCGGCGAGCGGTACGAGCTCGGGCGCCTTCTTCGCCGCGTGTTGCGTGCGCACCCGCTCGTACTCGGTCTTGATGTCTGCGATGTATTTGGCCGCAGCGTCGTCCGACACCAGGCTCTGGCAGACGCCGACCGAACGGCTCGCGTCCGTCACATGGATGACCGGGCCGTTCGAATAATGCGGAGCGATCTTCACGGCGGTGTGCACACGCGAGGTGGTTGCACCGCCGATCAACAGCGGCATCCGAAAACCCTGCCGCTGCATCTCGCGCGCCACATGCTGCATTTCTTCGAGCGACGGCGTGATCAGCCCGGACAGGCCGATCATGTCGGCTTTCTCATCGCGCGCCATCGCGAGAATCTTGTCGGCCGGCACCATCACGCCCATGTTGACGACATCGAAGTTGTTGCACTGGAGCACGACCGACACGATGTTCTTGCCGATATCGTGCACGTCGCCCTTGACGGTCGCGATCACGACCTTGCCCTTCGCGCGCGCCACACCGCCGCCGGCCGCTTTCTCGGCTTCGATAAATGGAATCAAGTGGGCGACCGCCTGCTTCATCACGCGCGCGCTTTTGACGACCTGCGGCAGGAACATCTTGCCGGCACCGAACAGGTCGCCAACGATATTCATGCCGTCCATTAACGGCCCTTCGATCACTTCGATCGGGCGCCCGGCCCGCGCGGCCACCTGCGCGCGCGCTTCCTCGGTATCTTCGACGATGTACTGGGTGATTCCGCGCACCAGTGCGTGCGCCAGTCGTTTGTCTACCGGCTCCGCCCGCCATGCCACGTCCTCCTTGCGCTCCCTGCCGCCGGCCTTGATCGTCTCGGCCAGTTGCACCAGGCGCTCTCCGGCGTCGGCACGCCGGTTCAGCACGACATCTTCGGCTGCCTCGCGCAATGTCGGCTCGATCTCCTCGTACACGCCGAGCTGGCCCGCATTGACGATGCCCATCGTCATGCCGGCTTGGACTGCGTGATACAGAAACACGGTGTGAATCGCTTCGCGCACATGGTCGTTGCCGCGAAAGCTGAAGCTGACGTTGCTGACGCCGCCGCTGACCTTCGCCAGCGGCAGGTTCTGCTTGATCCAGCGCGTGGCCTCGATGAAGTCGACCGCGTAGTTGTTGTGCTCCTCGATGCCGGTCGCAATCGCGAACACGTTCGGATCGAACACGATGTCTTCCGGCGGGAAGCCCACGGTGTCGACCAGCAGCCGATAGCTGCGCTCGCAGATGCCGGTCTTGCGTTCGAAAGTATCGGCCTGGCCCTGTTCGTCGAACGCCATCACGATCACTGCGGCGCCGTAGCGGCGCGCCAGCTTCGCCTGCTCGATGAACGCCGCCTCGCCTTCCTTCATCGAGATCGAGTTGACGATGCACTTGCCCTGCACGCACTTGAGCCCAGCCTCGATCACGCTCCACTTCGAGCTGTCGATCATCACCGGCACTCTAGCGATGTCGGGCTCGGAGCCTATCAATTTCAGGAACCGATCCATCGCCGCGGCCGAGTCGAGCATCGCTTCGTCCATGTTGACGTCGATGATCTGCGCGCCGGACTCCACCTGCTGCCGCGCCACTGCGACTGCTTCCTCGTACTGTTCGTTCAGGATCAGCCGCGCGAACGCCTTCGATCCGGTGACATTGGTACGCTCGCCGACGTTGACAAACAACGATTCGTCGCTGATCGTCACCGGCTCCAGACCCGAGAGCCGCATCAACGGCGGGACGGTCGGTATGACCCGAGGAGCAAGACCTTCGATTGCAACCGCGGTGGCCCGGATGTGATCGGGCGTCGTCCCGCAGCAGCCGCCCGCGATGTTGACGAAGCCGGCTTGCGCGAATTCCTTCAGCAGGCTCGATGTCACCTCTGCCGTTTCATCGAAACCGGTATCGGACATCGGATTCGGCAGCCCGGCGTTCGGATACACGCTGATAAACGTGTCGGCCAGCGTCGCCAGCTCTTCGATGTAAGGCCGCATCAGCGCCGCGCCGAGCGCGCAGTTCAGGCCGACCGTCAGCGGTTGTGCATGCCGCACCGAATTCCAGAACGCTTCTACGGTTTGCCCCGACAGGATGCGGCCCGATGCATCGGTCACGGTGCCGGAAATCATCAGCGGCACGCGAGCGCCCCGGCGCTCGAACTCGGCATCG
>JBGSWY010000160.1:0-4681 GCA_041751715.1 Burkholderiaceae bacterium | reverse complement strand
AGCTCGGCGAGCCGGTCGTACACCTGTGTCCATACTTCGCCCGACATCACCGCTTCGAGTGGAGATTCGGGCAGCTCGATCGCCAGATCGCGCTGGCGTACATGGCCGGTGTCGATGATCGTGCACTCGCCCGCCTCTGCTCCACGATCGCCGACCAGAAACCTGGCAATCTCGTTGATGGGCTTCTGCGTCGCCGACAACCCACTGCTTACCAGCTCACGCCCCGCCAACGCTTCGAGTCGCTCGAGCGACAGCGCCAGGTGCGCACCGCGCTTGTTCGGCGCAACCGCATGAATCTCGTCGACGATCACGGTGCGCGTTGTCGCCAGCATCTTGCGACCCGACTTGCTGGTCAGCAGGATGTACAGCGACTCGGGCGTCGTGACGACGATATGCGGCGGGCGCCGGCGCATCTTCTCGCGCTCGGCCTGCGGCGTGTCTCCCGTGCGTACCACCGTACGAATCTCGACGTCGGGCAGTCCGAGCCGTTCGAGCTCGGCGCGAATGCCGGCAATCGGCGCTTCGAGATTCTTCTGGATGTCGTTCGACAACGCCTTTAACGGAGAGACGTAGACGACGTGTGTTTCATCGGTCAGCGCGTGCTCGATGCCTTCTCGCACCAACGTATCGATCGCGGCAAGAAAGGCGGCCAGTGTCTTGCCCGATCCGGTAGGCGCAGCGACCAGCGCGTGCCGCCCGGCCTTGATCGCCGGCCAAGCTTCGATCTGCGCAGCGGTAGGGGCGGCAAAAGCCGAGGCAAACCAAGCCTGGACTGCGGGATGAAAGAGTTCGAGCACGGTGTTACTCAAGTGGGGTGACGCTGGCAAGCAATCAAGCAGATATCCGCTTCGACGGAACGCGCTTATTGCACCGGATTTTAGCTGTCCGCCGGAGGCGCCATGTCAGACAAGTGTCGGAGATCCAGGCAGCAAGAAACGGACAGGCCGGCGCACCCGGGTTGGGCACGATCTCTAAGACCCAATCGCCAGGAGACTTGCCGCGTTAGCGGATTATCTGCCCAGCCGTTTCGCCATTTGCAGAACGAGCTTGCGTCCGAATCAGCGCAAACCGAGCATGCGGTCGAGCGAAAATTTTCCGGCGCCACGGCCGATCAGATACAGCATCAACGCTGCCCAGCTCAGATGGGTCGGCCACGCGAGCGGGTAGACGAAGATCTCGATCACGGCGGTCATGCCGAGCAACGCCAGCGCCGAAAACCTTGTGAACAATCCAAGCACGAGCAGGATCGGAAAGAACGTTTCGGCATAGGTCGCCATGTAGGCGGCGATGTCGGGTGGCACCAGCGGCACCTTGTATTCGTCGCTAAACAGCGCGAATGCGGTTTCGTTGACCGTCAGGAAGCCGTCGACCTTGGTGCGGCCGGATAGCCAGAAGATTGCAGCGATCGCTACACGCGTTATCAGGGCCAGGTAATCGTGCGCAACCAAACGGTCGAGCCGATCGGCAATGCGGTTCCAGGCGCCGCGCACTCCGGTGCCGGATGATGCAGATGGGGTCGCGGCGATCATCGGGATTCCTCCGTCGTTGCGTCGGAAGCGAAGGCTCCGGCGTTAAGCAAACTTGCCATCAGGGCGGATAGATCGACCGTCATGTCGGCCTGCAAAGCCGTGGACGCTGCCGCGCCAATCGGGTAACCGGCGGCGCAGGCGTCGAGAAACGCGCACGCAGCGGCATCGATTCGAATCGCTTGCACCGCGTCGTGCGGACGTGTGATCAGCGCACCTTCGCCGTGCCATGCGATCTCCGGCGCAGTTTCGTGATCGAAGGCCGGATCGCGGTTGCGCTGCCAGATAGTGAAGATGGGCAAGCCTTCGAACCATGCCCATCGCATCGCCGCGTGCGGCCGAAGCACGGTGCGCTCGAGCTCGCGTGGCGACCGCTGGGCAATCGCCGCAGGTTCCAGCGGCTGCTCGTCGCGCGCCACGTGCACCTCGCTCCAGAAGCGATCAAGCCGCGCTACGTCAGCCAGATAAGGCAGCTCGGCAGCCGGCTCAAACGTGCGCAAGAACTCAGCGAATCCCGCGCCGTAGTCGAGCAACGTCGGGTGCGAGGGCAGCTTGGCGTGCGCGTAAATCGACGCTGCGGCGCGCAGCCACTCTTCACCCACCAGCCGCTCGACGGCGGGATAGTTGGCCCGCAAGGCATCCACGCAGCCTTTGATGACCGTGTTGCGATACACGGCGAAGGCGGGTTGGGCAGCCAGCGCCGCGATCTGCGATGTCGCTTGCGTCAACGGTTCCGGTGCCAGCAACGCGCGCGCGAAATCGTTCTGAAACGTACCCAACGCAGAAGCCGCTAAGCCCGGCGTCATCTCAAGCGGCGAGCAACGCCGGCACTGGCGGCGCGCCCAGTATCCGACTCGCACGCGCCCGCTCGGCCAGCAACTCGTCGAACGCAGGCAGATTGCCGTCGCGCTCGATCAACGTCGGCCGGGGCCCGACGCACGCGACCAAGTGTTCGTATAGAGCCCACACGGCGGCGTCGACCGGGGCGTCGTGCGAATCGATCAGCAGCGCTGCGCCGAGTGCCGGATCGGCGGTATGCCCGGCCAGATGAATTTCGCTAATCAGCGCCGCCGGAAATTCGGCGAGATAGCTGGCTGCATCGAAGCCGACATTAGTGGCGCTGACGTACACGTTGTTGACGTCGAGCAGCAGGCTGCAGCCGGTACGGCGCGCAAGCTCCGCCAGGAATTCGATCTCGCTGAACTCGTGGCCTTCAATATGCAGATAGTGCGACGGATTCTCGATCGCGATGCGTCGCTGCAGGGTGTCCTGCGTGCGCCCGATGTTGGCGACGATGCGCGCCAACGCCTGCCTGGTGCGCGGGAACGGCAACAAATCGGGGTGATACGCGCCGCGCCACGTGGACCACGCCAGGTGCTCGGAAACGAGCGCGGGTTCGAAGCGTTCGACCAACCGAGCCAGGCGCTGCAAATGACTTGCGTCTGGCTCCGCATCGGCGGCAAGTGAAAGCGCAACTCCGTGCAGCGAGATCGGATGGCGTGCGCGGATCGATTCCAGCCACGCCAGCCGCGGCCCGCCCGCCACCATATAGTTTTCCGGATGAACTTCGAACCACAAACCGTCCGCGGAGCAGTTTTCCGCCTCCTCGTAATACTCGGGCTTCAAACTCAGCCCCGCAGACAGCGTGGTCGTCATCGGCCGTGACGATCAGGGCTTGACCTTGACTTCTGTCAGCGAGCCCATATGGCCTTTCGCAGTTTTCATCGTGGTGCACGTACCCTTGGCGACGTACTTCCACGCGTTGCCCTGATAGTCGGTCTTCGAGGTACCCGCGCAGGTCGTGCCCGGACCTGCCGCGCAATCGTTCTTGCCGGCTTGCGAGATGGCGTAACACTTTTCCTTCTCGCCCTTGATGGAGGCGCCCTTGTCCTGCGCAAGCGCGGCGCCCGACACGAGGGCGGCGAGTGCAAAGCTGGTTACAGCAATGGTTTGACGATTCATGAACGATCCCCTTGGCTAAGGTTAACTTGCGGCCGCACGCCGGCCGCAGCGGGCCGTGAAACGGGCGATCCGCGCGTTGGTCGCAGTTGCGCGCCGGAAATTACAAGAGGTCGGGTATGGCGGTTGCCGAATACTGTGTTCCAGGGACAACCGGGCAGACATCGATGACCGATAAGCGCACGCAGCAAATAGCCGATCAGGGCAACACCGAGAAACGCCCCGAAGACTGGACCACCGGCAACGAGCCGATGACGGGCGCCCAGCGCTCCTACCTGGAGACGCTGTCCGAAGAAGCCAAGGCGCCGTTCGACGAGACACTGACCAAGGCGCAGGCGTCGCTGCGAATCGACGAACTGCAGCGGACGACAGGGCGCGGAGCGCCGCAGCAGAAGCAGAAGGGGCAAAGTCTGGACACGCGGGTCCGCGAATCGGAGCAGACCGAGGCTGATGCGCACGGCGGTGATGTGCGCGGGGTGTCAGACGTATCCGACCGCTAACGCCTGGCCGCTGTTACTTGGCGAACAAACGCTCGGGCGACGCAAACGCCTTGAATTCGAGTGCGTCGCCGCAGCGGCGGTCGGTCAGAAACATCGTGGCCTGTTCGCCGACTTCGCCCTCGAAGCGCACATGCGGCTCGATCACGAACTTCATACCGCTAGTACGCAGCTTTTCCGCCAGCTCATGCCATTCGGCATCGGCAGCACAACGCCGAAATGCCGTCCACCGTATTGGTCGATGAAGCGGAAGTATATTGGCGTTCAATTGACGCCAATCACCGGAGATCTCGATGACTGATCGGATGTTGCGCTTCACTCGCCGCCGCATGTTTGCCACTGCGGCCGCCATCGCCCTCGCGCCGCACGGCGCAGTTTTTGCGCAGGCATATCCGGCCAAGCCGATTCGCTGGATCGTTCCCTATCCGGCCGGAGGTGGCTCGGATTTCCTGGCGCGATCCGTTGCGGCGCAGATGGAGAAACAATTGGGCCAGCCGCTCGTGATCGAAAACCGGCCGGGCGCGGCCACGATGATCGGCGCGGAGTCGGTAGCGCGCTCGGCAGCGGACGGCTACACGGTGCTGACCGGCGATAACGGCACGTTCGTATTCAACACGGCGCTGTACAAGAAAGTGCCCTATGACCCGGCGAAGGATTTCGCGCCGATCGGGCTGATGGCGCGCTTTCCGTTGATCGTCG
>JBGSWY010000159.1:0-3092 GCA_041751715.1 Burkholderiaceae bacterium | reverse complement strand
CCCAGAAGATTCGCGGTGCCAAGATAGGTTTCCGGATCGGGTTTGTAGTGGCGGAAAAGCTCTGCCGACACGATGCAGTCCCAGGGCAGTCCGGCGCGCTTGGCAAGATTGGTTAGCAGCGAAAAATTGCCGTTCGACAAGGGGGTGATTATGTACCGTGTCTTCAGGCGCGCGAGCCCGGGCGCCGCATCAGGCCACGGATCGAGCCGATGCCAGGCACGGTTCAGCTGATCGATGCCGGCTTCGGCCAGCCCGCGCAGGTTGTACTCGACCAGCAGATCATCGAGGATGAGCCGGTGCAGGGCGTCGATCTTCAGCCATGGCAAGGCGCCGCTGCGCACCTTCTGCATCGCGGGCCGATAGCCCGCGCGCCAGGCGTCGGCAAAGACGGGCCAGTCGGCGTCAATTCCGTGCTCGGCGCCGAAAGCTGTCGCGTCGCGGATGATGCTGCCGCGCCAGTCCACCACGGTGCCGAACACATCGAACGCCAGTGCCTTCAGTTCTCCAGCAAGCGAGTGTTCTGACATGCGCCTCATCCCCCGGCGGTTTTACGCTGGCCAGGGGTACGCGTCGTCGCCCCCTACATCTGCCGAAACAAGTGCATGTATTGCCTTGCGACCGGCAACTCCCGCGCAGTATCGCGCATCCTGACGTACAGCTTGCCGGTCAGGTCGCGACGGGTGCCGGCCACGGCGTGCAGGTTGACGATCACCGAACGGTGGACCTGCGCGAAGTCGTCGGGATTCAGTTGATCACCGAGCTCGGATAGCGGCACGCGAATCAGCCACTCGGCGATATCCGTGCCGTCGCGCGCGAACACGCACGTGTACTTGTCGTCGGCCTGGAAATACAACACGTCGGCCACCGGAATCTGTTGCGTAATTTCGCCGTCAGCAGAGCGCTTGCTGGCGCGAATCCAGCGCAAGTGGCGTGCGTTGTTCGCTCCCAGATGCTGCGATAACTGCGCTAACAATGGCGCGAGATCCGGCGCGGGGGAGCCGCCTGCGCGCAGCTTCTCGATCGTGCGGCCAAGCCGCTCGTCGGTGACCGGCTTCAGCAGATAGTCGACTGCGTCGCGCTCGAACGCATCGACCGCGTACTGATCATAGGCAGTGACGAACACCACCCTGGTGTTGCGCGACAGCTTCTCCGCGACCTGCAATCCGGTCGCACCGGGCATGCGGATATCGAGAAAAGCGATGTCGGGGCCGTGCTCGGCAATCGCTGCAACTGCGGCAGGGCCGCTGTCTGGGGTAGCTACGATCTGCAGCTCGGGCCAGAGCTTTGCCAGCTTGTCGCGCAGATACTGGGCAAGATGGGGCTCGTCGTCGGCGATGATCGCCTTCACGCCGGCTCCAGCGGCAGAGTCACCCTGACGCGCGTGCCGCGCGCCAGTTCCTCGACCGCGAGCCGCGCCTTGTCACCGTACAGCGACGCCATCCGCTCGCGCAGATTGGCCAGGCCGACGCCATTGCCGGTGCGCGGTGAGAAACCGAGCCCATCGTCCTCGACGTCCAGTTGCAGCGCGCCGCCCGCGCTGCGCGCGACGATGCGCACATGCCCGCCCTCGAGCTTCGGTTCCAGCCCGTGCTTGATCGAATTTTCCACCAGTGGTTGCAGCGACAGCGGCGGCAGGCGCGCGTCCATCAGATCCGCCGGCACGTCGATCGTGTACGAAAGCCGCTTGCCCATCCTGATGCGCAGGATATCGAGATACGCGGTGATCAGCGCTGTTTCCTGGCCGAGCGTCGTGCGCTCGCTGCGACTGGCCGCCAGCGACGAGCGCAGCAGCTCGATCAGGCGCTCGAGCATCAGCCGCGCCTTGTCAGGCGCGGTATCGATCAGGCTGACCACGTTCGCCAGTGTGTTGAACAGAAAGTGTGGCTCGATCTGCGCCTGCAATGAACGCAGTCGCGCATCGATCGCCTGGCGCTGCAACTCAGCCGCCTGCGCATGCGCGCGCTCGCGTTCGGCCTCGGCGCGCGCGAGGCGCATCTGGCCGCTTATGTGGCGGTACCAGAGTGTAGTAATGATGATCGAGACGACGACGCTCGCAATCAGGATTCTCGGCGCGCCTTGAGCGATGCGCGCTACATCGACGCCCAGCAGGCTCAAGCCCATCCAGTAACCAATCAAGCAGCCCACGATCGGGATGCCGGTAAAAAAAAGAACCCGCTTTCGCGTCGAGAACGACTCGATCCGCTCACTGCCCAGCAGTGAGCCACCGGCCTCGAACAGGACGTGAATGGTCAGCCCTATCGATTGCGCGATCACAAAGTTAAAGCGAAGCGTTCGCAGCGGGTCGGTGGCAGAAGCGATGGTCAACAGCGTCAGCACGACGGCTACTCCTGTGCTAAACAGTATCGTCCAGACGACCTGCAACCAGGCCGGGCCCGATGGCCGCGTCGGAAACGACCACCAACTGCGCCATGACTGGCGCACTACAGAGGCGCTCAACATGAATGCTCGCTCGCTCGCGCGGAGTGGCAAAGTTTCCAATGTAGCGCCGGCAGCCGCCTGCTGAAATGGAGCCGCGCCGAAACGCCCGGGAAACGGCGCCAGTCGACTGCCAGCCGACGTCAGGCGACAGCCTTGATCTTGCGCTTTTTCATCCGGGTCTTGATCCGACCCTGCTTCAGCGGCGACAGATACTCGACAAACACCTTGCCGAGCAAATGGTCCATTTCATGCTGGACGCACACCGCAAGCAACCCCTCGCAGTCGAACTCGTACGGCGTGCCATCGGGCTTCTGCGCCCGCACCCGCACCTTGGCCGGCCGCGTGACGGCGTCGTAGACACCGGGCACCGATAAACAGCCTTCCTCGCATTCGACCTGTTCTTCGGAAGCCCACACCACTTCCGGGTTGACCAGCACATGCAGCTGGTCCTTGGTTTCGGAGATGTCCAGCACCAGCAGCCGCTCGTGCACGTCGACCTGCGTGGCCGCCAAGCCAACGCCGGGCGCGGCGTACATCGTGTGCGCCATGTCGTCGATCAGACGGCGCAGTCGATCATCGAAGCGAGTGACCGGACGCGCCACGGTTTTCAGCCGTGGATCCGGGTACTCGAGGATGTCAAGCAAGGCCACTTA
>JBGSWY010000158.1:0-4053 GCA_041751715.1 Burkholderiaceae bacterium | reverse complement strand
ATGCTCGGCTTTATCGCGACTGACGCTGCGATAGCGCCAGAAGTGCTGCATCGTCTGACGCAGCAGGCTGCCGATCGCTCGTTCAATCGGATCACGATTGACGGCGATACGTCGACCAACGACTCCTTCGTCGTGATTGCTACCGGCCGTGGGGCGTTGCGCATCACTTCTGAAAACGATGCGTCGTCCGCCGCCTTCTCCGAAGCGTTGACAAGCGTCGCGCGCGAACTGGCGCAGGCGATCGTGCGGGATGGTGAAGGCGCAACCAAATACATCGAAGTGAAAATCGAGCAGGCCACCACCGAAGATGAAGCGGCGCGAGTTGCCTACGCTGTCGCGCAGTCCCCGCTGGTCAAGACCGCGTTCTTCGCGTCCGACCCGAACCTGGGACGAATACTCGCCGCGGTGGGTAACGCCGGCATTGACGACCTTGAGCCCGCGCGCGTTCAAATGTATCTGGACGACGTGTACGTGGTGCGCGATGGTGGGCGGCGTCCTGAGTATCGGGAGGAAGATGGCCAGCGCGTGATGAAGAAATCCGAGATCGTCGTACGTCTACAACTGGGACGCGGTCGGGCGGGCACATCCGTGTGGACGACCGATCTGTCGCACGGCTACGTTTCTATCAACGCCGATTATCGATCGTGACGGGAATGGCCTCCAAGACAGTCAGCCCTGCCGACCCCACCCTGCAACGCCTGGCAGCAGTGCTCGAGCGCATCGAATCACTGCTGCCTGCACGGATGCCGACCGATTTCGCTTCTTCGACCGCGTACAGATGGCGCAAGCGGCGCTACCTGGGGATCGAGCACGGCGAGCTGCAGGCCGTGGTGCGACCGGCATTGATCGCATTCGACGATCTGAAGCATGTCGAGTCGCAGAAGGAGGCGATTCGGCAGAACACGGAGCGGTTCGTGCGCGGACTGCCGGCCAATAACGTGCTGCTGACGGGCGCACGCGGCACCGGAAAGTCATCGTTGATTCGCGCCTGCCTGCATAAGTTTTCTGTACAGGGACTGCGGCTGATCGAAGTCGACAAGCGCGATCTGATTGATGTGGCCGATATCGTCGATCAAGTCGCCGCGCGCCCAGAGCGTTTCGTTGTCTTTTGCGACGATCTGTCGTTTGATGCAAACGAAGCGGGCTACAAGGAGCTGAAAGCCGCGCTCGACGGCTCGATCGCCGGCGCGGCCGACAACGTGCTCATCTATGCGTCGTCGAACCGTCGGCACTTGATGCCGGAGTTGATGCGCGACAACCTTGATACTCGCTACGACGACCAGGGCGAGATTCATCCGACCGAGGCAGTCGAGGAGCGGGTGTCGCTATCCGAGCGCTTCGGCCTCTGGCTTTCGTTCTATCCGTTTCGGCAGGACGACTATCTGGACATCGTGGGGCACTGGCTTGCGCGTTTTGGAACGCAGCAACACGAAATCGGCCAGGCGCGTGCGGAAGCGCTGCAGTTTGCGTTGCAGCGCGGCTCGCGATCCGGCCGCGTCGCGTTGCAGTTCGCGCGTCACTGGGCAGGGAACAGGCAATTGGCAAACAGTCGCGCGGCGAAATGAAGCAAGCGCGTACGCCAGTCGATGTCGCGGCTGGCGTGCTGATTCGCCCCGATGGCAGGTTCCTGCTGGCGAGCCGGCCTGAAGGCAAACCGTACGCATCGTATTGGGAATTTCCGGGCGGGAAAGTGGAGTCCGGCGAGTCAATCGCCGAAGCGCTGGCGCGCGAACTTCATGAAGAGTTGGCCATCGACATAGGGCCGGCCTACCCTTGGGTCGTGCGCGTCTTTGACTATCCGCATGCGCGGGTGCGGCTGCACTTTTGCCGCGTGTTCGAGTGGCGCGGGCAAATGCAGGCACGCGAGCATCAGGAGTTTGGCTTTTTTTCGTCGCAACGGCTTCCCAGCGGACCATTGTTGCCCGCGACGACTCCGGTGTTGCGCTGGCTGCAGCTTCCGGCGCTATATGCCATCAGTGCGGTTGCGCAACTCGGCCGTGAACTATTCCTGCAGCGCCTCGAATCGGCGCTCGCGGCTGGATTGCGGCTGCTGCAATTTCGCGAGCCCGAGCTGGATGCCACAGATGCGGCATCGATTCTTCAGCAGGTACTGGATCGTGCGCGTGCTGCCGCAGCCACCGTGCTGGTCAACAGCCGCCATCATCCGTCACTGTGGCATCGGGCAGACGGCGTGCATCTGACCGCCGCCGACCTTGCGACGGCAGCCGAACGGCCCGAGTTCAAGTGGGTCGGGGCATCCACGCACTCGCGTTCGGAGATCGAGCGTGCCGCGGCGCTTGGAGTGGATTTTGTGGTGGCAGGACCGGTGCAGTCCACTTCCACGCACCCGCATCGTCCGCCGCTGGGCTGGCCTGCGTTCGCAAACGTCATTGCCAACGCTGCGATGCCTGTGTATGCGTTGGGCGGAATGCAAGCCGGCGATCTGCCACACGCGATGCGCCATGGCGCGCACGGGATTGCCGCGCTCTCTGCCGCATTTAAAAACGATCAGTGGTGCCGACTTGATGAATCAGGATCAGTTTCCGCGATGCTCTCGCGCCCGGCGATCGAATAACCGTCCGACGCCCAGGTGCCTAGATCGATCATCCTGCAGCGCTCGGAACAAAACGGCCGAGACTTCGATTGGCGATTCCATTCGACTTTATCGCCGCAGCTCGGGCACTTGACGGCAGTCATCGTCTAGAAAGCGCACAGCGCCAATTCGAACGGAACGTCGCGATCGACCGAGCGGGGCTTCGGCTCGCGATCCTGCGTCGTAAAACGTATCCACAGCATGTACTTATTGGCGCTGATCTCCGGAGTTGCATTAAGCGCGCCATCCACATGTACCTGCAACAGCGCATAGGTGCGCCCCTGCAGCATCTGCTGAAATGCGCCCTGCACGGCGACCTGCTTGCTGCGATGCGCGGATTCGCGCAGCAGCTTCAGAACGATTGCAAGTGCCGAGTGAAACTGCATCATCGGCCCCACCCAGTCCTGCAAATCGCGCGCCCGGATATCGACATCGCGCGTCAGCCAGGCGTGATACGAAGGCAAGTCGAACTCGCACGTACCACCGGGAATGATCGCGCGGCTGCGGATGCTCATCAGCCACTCGTTGTCGCGCACATGCTGGCCGGCCTTGCCGGTGGTGGCATTCAGATTCTGCTGCGCCAGTTCGATCTCCGACAGCACCTTGGCCAGCGCGCTTTCCGAGACTTGCGGGTTGTTGCGCAGCGCCTGCAGCGTCTGTCTGTGCCGCTCTAGCTCCTGCAGCAAGTCCGATTTCAGATCGGCACGCGACGTGACTTCGAGAATCTCGAATAACGTCAACAGCGCGGTGTGATGGCAGTACGAGTGTTCCTGCGCGCAGAAGTACAGCAGCTTGTCGAACAGGTCTTCAAGGCGCAGCAAAGTCCGGATGCGCTCGCTGAACGGATACTCGTACAGGACCTTACTGTCGGTCGACATCTCGCAGGGTGAGCCGGGGAATGGTCGAAGATATCACAGCGTTTCACGTCCCGATGACGCTGCACGCGCAGCCCAGCGCAGATACGCCCGGTGCAGACGCTCTACCTTCGGCTCGATTTCAGTGAGTGGCGCGTCGTTCATCAATACGTCGTGGGCGACCGCCAGCCGTTGCTGACGGCTCGCCTGCGAGGCGATGATGGCTCGCGCAGTTTCTTCGTCGATCGCCACGCGCGCAAGCGCGCGCGCCATTTGTGTCGCTTCGCTGCAATCGACCAGCAGCACGCGGTTGACGTTGTCGCGCCAGTTGCTTGTTTCAACCAGCAGTGGAACGACGAGTACGACGTAGGGACAGCCTTCGCCTGCAAGCGCCGCCGCGCGCTCGTGCATGGCGGCGCGGATCATCGGATGCAGCAGGGCTTCGAGTCGCACACGTGCTGCCGCGTCGGAAAAAACGAGAGCTCGCATGCGGGCCCGATCCAGCGAACCTTCCGCCGCGATCACGTCCGTGCCGAACGTTGCGCGCAGAGGTGCGATCGCGGCGCCGCCCGCCTGCGTCAGCTCATGCGAGATTGCATCGGCATC
>JBGSWY010000157.1:0-10174 GCA_041751715.1 Burkholderiaceae bacterium | reverse complement strand
CCGGTAATGTCAACGCTGTTGAATTTCTGCGCGCCGCCGCCACAGCCAGCCAGAAGCAATGCCGAAACCACCAGCCAACGAGCGATCATGCAAATTTATCCATCAACAATGCAGCGAATAGCGCCGCCAGATAGACGATCGAGTAGCTGAAAGTTGCGCGCGCCAATTTGTCGCTGTAGGAACGATGCAACCTCCATGCGTAGCCGACAAAAATCGCGCCGAGAGTCAGCGCCGCAACCAGATACAGCAAGCCCGCCATTCGAATCACGAACGGCAATGTCGTGACAGCGACCAGCACCACTGTGTACAGCAGGATGTGCAGCCGCGTCAGAGCAACGCCATGTGTCACCGGGAGCATCGGCAGCCCCACCTTGCGATAGTCTTCGAGCCGGTAGAGCGCAAGCGCCCAGAAGTGCGGCGGCGTCCAGACGAAGATGATCAGAGCGAGTAACCACGCTTCGGCCGGGGCGCTATTGGTGATCGCGGCCCACCCGAGAACCGGCGGCATCGCACCGCTCATCCCGCCGATCACGATGTTTTGCGGCGTGTACGGCTTCAGCAGCACGGTGTAGACCACCGCATAGCCGACGAATGTCGCGAATGTCAGCCACATCGTCAGCGGATTGACAAAGCTGCCCAGCAGCCACATGCCCATGCCGCCGATCACGCCTGAAAACACGACCGCCTGCAGCGCCGACAACTCCCCTCGTGGCAGCGGGCGCATGCGCGTGCGGGCCATTTTTCCGTCGATATGTTGCTCGATGAGCGAGTTGACGGCGAAGGCGGCGCCGGCCAGCAGCCAGATGCCGAGCGTCGCGATCAACACCAGGCGCCACGGCGGCAATTCGGACGTCGACAGAAACATGCCGATCACCGCACAGAATATTGCGAGCTGTGTCACGCGCGGCTTGGTCAGTGCCCAGTACTGCGCGAGCAGGTGATGAGCGCTGCGCTCGGTGGTGACACGGAGTGGGGTAGTCGTATCGACGGTCATGCAGAAACCTGCGAAGCAAGCCGCAAGTCTAGCGATTTGCGCGAGGTTCGATAAATGACCACGACCAGTAGCCCCACCAGCAACGCGGCCCCACCGCTGTGCATCACCGCCAGCAACAACGGCCACTGAAGTACAACATTCGACAATCCGGTCGCCAGCTGCAGGACCAGCAGCGCGAGCAAACCTTGCGCCAGATGCGACAGGTCCTGATGCCGCCACATGTTCCACACGAGGCTGCCAACGGCCGCGACCACAACGATCGCGAACATTCGATGCGCCCAGTGAATCGCCACCAGCGCCTGGAACGGAATCAACTCGCCCTCACCAGTCCGGCCAAGTGCACGCCACCAGGTGAATCCATGCGAAAAATCCATCGGCGGGAACAACTCACCTTGGCATAAGGGAAAGTCGGGGCATGCCATTACCGCGTAATTGGCGCTGACCCAGCCACCCAGCGCGATCTGCGCGAATACCGCGGCGAGGGCGAGCAGCGCTACTGCGTGCACACGCGGCGCGGCAGTGGTATTCGATGCGGGAGCCTCCCGCAGCGCGATCCAGGTCAGCAGCGCCAGCAGCACGATTCCGCCCAGCAGATGCATCACCACGATCGCTGGCTGCAGTTTCATCGTCACCGTCAACGCACCGAACGCGCCCTGTACGCACACCCAGAACAACGCGGCCGTGGCCAGCCATGGCGAGCCCGTGGTGGCGCCCGATGCTGCGCGACGCCATGCCTGAACGGTGAGCACGATGATCAGGACGCCGACGGCGAGTGCGAAGTAGCGGTGGGCCATCTCGATCCAAGCCTTGGTCATCGTGACCGGCCCACTGGGCAGCGCGCTCTGCGCTTCACGGATCTGTTCGCCGGCTGACAGGGGATTCGAATGCCCGTAGCAGCCCGGCCAATCGGGGCAGCCGAGCCCGGAGTCCGTCAGGCGCGTGAAACTGCCTAACATGATCAGATCGAGCGTCAGGAATGCAGTGACCCACGCGAGTTTGCGAAACTTGTGCGGGTCGCGTGAGCGCCAGACATAAGCCAGCGGCAGAGCCGCCACGGCGATGCCCAGCAGCGCCAGCCACAACAGCGCAACCGGCGTCATCGCTCGATGCGGACCCAGCCGGCCGCTACCTTGAGGAGTTTGGCGATATCACGCTTGATGCCGTTCGGCTCTGCATCCTTCGGCCAGCGCAGCATCAGGTTGCCGCGCGGATCGATGACCCAGATATGGTCTGTGAGGCGTGCATCGGCAGTGTCAGGCAATGCCAGAAATGCGCGCAGCGCCAGCAGCGGCGCGCGCACGAAATGCGTGCCTTCATACTCGCGCATCAGCATGATCGGCAGCGGCACGTTGTCCGGGATCAGCCATACACGCTCGATCTGGTTTCGATTCTTGCCGGTCATCGTGCGCTGCTGACGCATCATCAGCAGCTTGTCCGCACAGCGCGGGTCGCAATCGCCGCCGTCGACCATGACGAACACCCAGTGGCCGTGCAACTTTCGTAAGTCGAAAGGCGTGCCATCGAGATTCGTCAGCGGCAACGCCGGTGTCGGCCGCTGCGGATCTATCAGCGTGCCGTAATTGGTGCGGCCGGAGGGCGGAACCACGTAGTAGGCGATGTACGCTGCCGCGATCGGCAGAATCGTGATCGCAATCAGCACGTACAGCGGAAGATAACTTCGCCCACGCTTTTTCATCGCTGCCGCCAGGCTGTCCAGCCGAACCAGATTGCGAGTCCCGCGATCAACGCTGCGAGCGAGTACCACTGAAACGCATAACCGCGGTGTTTCTCGATGCCGCTGGCCGGCTGCGGCCACTCGCGCCGCAAGCCATCGGATGCCTTGCCACTCTGGCGAATCACGAAACGGGCAACCCGGCGGCCGGTCGCCTGCTCGTAAGCCGCGTAATCCAGGTTCTGCCAGATGCCCGGCACACGACGCTCGGGTTGGCGGCCCAACTCCAGCAGCATCGGCGGCCGCGCTACGGCCAAGCCTTCGATGGCGATTCGACCTGGCAGCGGCAGCGTGGCTGTCACTCGCGTGCGGTCCTGCATGCTGCGAGCGTGCCAGCCGCGATCGATCAGCACAGCGGGCAAGCCGTCGCCGACCACCAGCGGCGTGATGACGTAAAAGCCGGCGACTCCGCCCAGCGTTCGATTGTCCAGGTAGACGGTGCCCGCATGGTCGAACACACCGGTCACTCGAACCTTGCGCGGCAAGGCCGCCGCAACGTCTTCGATCGAAGAACGCGACGGCGCGATATCGATCGGCACTGCCCGCTCGGCTGCATCGGCTTGCGCCTGAAGTGAGAGCTTTGCATCGCCACGCCGCGTTTGCCAGTTCCCTAGCGCGATGGTCGTCGCAATGCCGATCGCCGCTGCGAAGAAGGCAACGATTAGCTTCCGGCGGGGCATCGAAGTGGATGGGATAATTCGGCGTTCTCGTGAATCGGCGACATGCAAATCATCATCGTTATCGCCCTGGCCGGCATTGTGCTGTCGCTCGGCTCGGCACTGGTCTATCTGGTGCGCGACAAGGGCACGACCAGCCGCACGGTGAACGCGCTCACTGTGCGCGTCGGCATTTCGGTCGCACTGTTCCTGTTCATTCTGTTCAGCTATTGGATGGGCTGGATCGAGCCTCGCTTGTTCGGGCGCTGACCGGCCGGCCAGGCGAAGCGGCGCCCGAGGCGCCCACGCGGATCGCGGTGACCTTTACAGCCAGTACACGACGATATAAAGCCCGATCCAGACAACGTCCACGAAGTGCCAGTACCAGGCAGCGGCTTCGAATCCGAAGTGCTGCTCTGGCGTGAAATGCCCGCGTATCAGGCGCAGCAGGATGACGGACAGCATGACCGCGCCCAGGAACACATGGAACCCGTGGAAGCCAGTCAGCATGAAAAACGTCGAGCCGAAAATACCGGACGACAGTTTCAGGTTCAGATCCCGATAGGCATGCGCATACTCGTAGGCTTGTACCCCGAGGAAGGTGACACCCAGGACGACCGTGATCGCCAGCCACAGGATTGCCCGGGATCGATGATTCGCGCGCAGCGCATGATGCGAAATAGTGAGCGTCACGCCGGAGGACAACAGCAGCGCGGTGTTTATGGTCGGCAGCCAGAATGGCCCGAACGTCGTGAAGGCATCGATGACTCCGGCCGGCCCCATATGCGGCCAGGTGGCAACGAAATCCGGCCATAACAGCCTGTGATCGAAGTCACCCAGCAACGGAGCGCTAATGATGCGAGCGTAAAAAAGTGCGCCGAAAAACGAAGCGAAGAACATCACCTCGGAAAAAATGAACCAGCTCATCCCCCAGCGGAACGAGACATCGACCTTGCGGTTGTAATCCCCGTGCTCGGATTCGCGCGACACCGTCGAGAACCAGCCGATGAACATGTAAACGAGCGTGCTGATCCCGATGCCGAGCGGGATCCAGCCGATCGAATTGTGGTTGACCACGGCGGCGGCGCCGAACATCGTGAACAGCATCGCGACGGCGCCGACGGCCGGCCAATGCGACGGCGCCGGCACGAAATACAACGGGCGATGCGCGGCATGCGTTGCCCCCGTTGCGCTATGTAGTTCAGCCATTTGTTCGGTTTCCCCCGCCGATCAGCGCACGACCAGATTGACGATAACGATCAAAGCGATGACAAAGAGTGCCGCCGCAGCGACGGCCATGATGATGACGTAGACCGGATTGAGCTCGGCCGCGTCCTTTGCATAATCCGATTTGCGCCGCACGCCGAAAAACGACCAGAGCACCGCGCGCGCTGTTTGCGCAAAACCCGCGCGCCGCCCGGCGGGTATCGGCTGATCCGGTTCGTGATCCATCAGGTAGCTCATTGCCGGGCGGCCACCGCTCCGGCAATCTCGAAGAACGTGTAAGACAACGTGATCGTCTTCACCTCCCGGGGCAATTTCGGATCGACGAAGAACACCACCGGAAACTGTCGTGTCTCGCCCGCCTCCAGCGTCTGCTGCTGAAAGCAGAAGCACTCGAGCTTCTGCAGATACTGTGCCGCCTGCATTGGCGCATAGCTCGGAATCGCCTGGCCGGCCATCGGGCGGCTCTCCAGATTCACCAGGTCATATTGAATCTGCACCAGCTCGCCCGGATGGACCTCGACATGGTTCTTTTCGGGCTTGAAACGCCATGCTCCCTGCTTGTTCGCATCGAACTCGACGATCACTGTGCGGCTCGTATCGATCTGCGTATTGCGCGCCGCACGCTCGGCGTTCGCGTCGCGAACCGTCAGGATATTGACGCCGGTGATCTCGCAGATCTTGCGATAAAGCGGCACCATCGCCCAGCCGAAGCCGAACATCACCACCGAAACAATGACCAGCTTCCGCAGGATCGTCCGGTTCGCCGCGCGCGACTCGGTGTTCATCTCATCCGCCGCCGGACCAGTACTTCACAAAGACACCGGCGAAGAAGACGAGCGCTATGGAGAGCAGAACCAGCGCGGTGCGCACGTTGCGGTTACGCGAGATCATTTAACGACCGGCGGTGTTTCGAACGTATGGAACGGCGGCGGTGATGGCAACGTCCACTCGAGCCCGCCATCGCTCGAATGCCACGGATCGGCTGCTGCCTTCGGCCCGCCCTGGATGCACTTGACGATGATGTAAAGAAACAGCAGCTGCGACAGCCCGAAGCCGAACGCGCTGACGGTGGCGAGCGCGTTGAAATCGGCGAACTGCATCGGGTAGTCCGCGTAGCGCCGCGGCATGCCCGCGAGTCCGAGAAAATGCATCGGGAAGAACGTAATGTTGAAGAAGGCCATCGACAGCCAGAAATGCCACTTGCCGAGCTTCTCGTCATACATGTGACCGGTCCACTTCGGCAGCCAGTAGTACACGCCGGCGAACAGCGAGAACAGCGATCCGGCCACCAGTACATAGTGGAAGTGCGCGACCACGTAATAGGTGTCCTGCAACTGGATGTCGATCGGCGCCATCGCGAGGATCAGGCCGGTAAAGCCGCCCATGGTGAACACGAAGATGAACCCGATCGCGAACAGCATCGGTGTCTCGAAGCTCAGCGCGCCGCGGTACATCGTCGCGATCCAATTGAATATCTTCACTCCGGTCGGCACCGCGATCAGCATCGTCGCGTACATGAAGAACAACTGCCCGGTGACCGGCATGCCGGTCGTGAACATATGGTGCGCCCACACGATGAACGACAGGATCGCGATAGACGCCGTGGCATACACCATCGATGCATAGCCGAACAGCGGCTTGCGAGAGAACACCGGAATGATCTGCGAGACGATGCCGAAGCCCGGCAGAATCATGATGTAGACCTCGGGGTGGCCGAAGAACCAGAAGATGTGCTGGTACATCACGGGGTCGCCACCGCCGGCCGCGTTGAAAAAGCTGGTGCCGAAGTGACGATCGGTCAGCGTCATCGTGATCGCGCCTGCCAGCACCGGCATCACCGCGATCAGCAGGTACGCGGTAATCAGCCAGGTCCACACGAACATCGGCATCTTCATCAACGTCATGCCGGGCGCGCGCATGTTCAAAATCGTCGTGACGATGTTGATCGATCCCATGATCGAACTCGCGCCCATGATGTGCAGCGCGAAGATCGCGAGGTCCATGCCGGGGCCCATCTGCACCGTCAGCGGCGCATATAAAGTCCAGCCGGCCGCAGTGGCACCACCCGGCACGAAGAACGACGCCACCAGCAGCAACGCGGCCGGCGGCAACAACCAGAAGCTCAGGTTGTTCATGCGCGCGAACGCCATATCGGGCGCGCCGATCTGCAGCGGAACCATCCAGTTCGCAAACCCGACGAACGCCGGCATGATCGCGCCGAACACCATGATGACGCCGTGCATCGTGGTCAACTGGTTGAAAAACTCCGGGCGCCAGAACTGCAATCCCGGCTGAAACAGTTCGAGCCGAAGTCCAAGCGCCAGCATCCCGCCGAACATGAACATCGTGAACGAAAACCACAGATACATCGTGCCGATGTCCTTGTGGTTGGTCGCGTAGAGCCAGCGGCGCCAGCCGTAGGGCGCATGGTCGTGCCCGGCATCGTGCTGGTCGTGCGCGTGGCCCGGCACAGCGCCATGCTCGGTCGCGCTTGGAGTAACCCCGGGGGTGATCGCGCTCATCGCTGATTCCTCATGTTCTGTCCGTCACTTGCGCGCCGCGCGAAACTCGGCCGGCTGCACGATGCCGCCCTTGTTGCCGTATGAGTTCTTGACGTGGGTCGCGACCGCTGCCAATTCCACATCCGACAGCGTCTTCCACGCAGGCATCGCGTTGCGGCCATTTAACAGGATCTGCAGTAAGTCGGGCGTGTTGGCAACGACCTTGCTGCCAGCCACAGCCGGAAACGCCGGTGGCAAGCCTTGCCCGGTCGGCTGGTGACAGACTTGGCAATTCGCCTGATAGATGCTCTGTCCGCGCGCCACGAGTTCCGGTTGGGTCCACACTTTGGCGGGATCGTCGGCCAGCGCCGCCATTGCCTGCTTCCGGGAAGCCACCCACTTCGTATAGTCCTCGGCCGACACGACCTGGACCGCGATCGGCATGAACGCGTGGTCCTTGCCGCACAGCTCATAGCACCGCCCGTAGAACGTCCCGATCTGTTCGGCGCGAAACCAGGCGTCGCGCGTGAAACCGGGAATCGCGTCCTGCTTGACGCCCAGCGCCGGTACGCCCCACGAATGGATGACATCGTTCGCCGTGGTGATGATGCGAACCTTCTTGTTGACCGGCACGACCAGCGGTTCGGTCACCTCGCTCAGGTAGGTCGCGGTTTTCGGTTCGTTGCCTTCGATCTGCGCGCGCGGAGTTGCCAGCCGCGACAGGAAGCCGATGCCCTCGCCTTCGCCCCGAAGGTAGTCATAGCCCCACTGCCATTGATACCCCGTGGCCTTGATCGTCAGGTCCGCGTTGCTGGTGTCCTTCATCGCCACCACGGTGCGGGTGGCGGGCAGCGCCATCAGGATGATGATGATGAATGGAATCACGGTCCATACGACCTCGACCGTGGTGTTCTCGTGCCAGTTCGAAGCGACGGCGCCGGTTGATTTGCGATGCTTCCAGATCGAATAAAACATCACGCCGAACACCAGGACGAAAATTGCGCCGCAGATGATCAGCATGAAGTCATGCAGGTCGTATATTTCCTGCGCCAGTTCCGTCGCCGGCGGCGCCAGGTTGTAGCGGCTCTTGACGGCGAAGGCCTGCTCCGTTGCGAGCGCAAGGGCTGCCAGGACCGCGTAATGAAGGCCGCTTATCGACAGACGGCTTCTGTTCATCAAGACTTCCCCGCTTTCACCTGCGCTCCCGTTCCCGACCAGATTCGACAATTCAAAGCGCCGCTGCCCGTGCCTGCATCAGCGTGCCGCTGAGCTCCTGCCCCAACTGTGAGCGGCGCGCATCGAGCAGATGGCGCCCCAGCTCCAGCTTGATGCCGGGTGCCAGCAGATAGACGTGCACCCGTTTCCCCCATTCGCGCCCGCTTGAATCGATCTGCACGTGTGACAAGCGCGGATCGAACTCCCACTGCCTTCGCTGCGCTCCTTCGACCTGTTCCACCAAAACCTTGTGCGGGGTGACCGCAATCCGTTCGAAGTCAGCCGCATGACGGCTGTAACACAGGAAGGCGGCGCCAACGGCAAGCAGTTCTACGCCGACGAACGGAAGCACCATCCACAGACCAAAGGCGGCAAAACCTAAGCCAAATAAAAACGAAACTGCAACCAGCGAGCCGAAAACGAGCGCCAACTGGCGCGGACCGGCCGAGCAGTTTCGCTTGAGCAGCCACGCGTTTGCTTCAAAGTTCGCGACGGACATTGGCGGCGGATTCTAAACGATAGTGATCCGTGAGCCGTGATCCATGATCGGTGAAACGCGGCAGTCGAAGTGACTGCGTCCGCTGCTTTGTAATTGCGCCGGGCGCGCGGCCGTTCGAAGCCCGGCGCACTGACCAATGTTGGCGGTAGGTCTTGCGCGAACCGCGAATCCGCGCTCAAGCCCGGGGGACCACCGGCTGCGCCGCCGATGTCCGGCAACATGCCCCCGGCATGTTGCTCGTACGACGAGTGCAGTGGCGACGGAGTAGCCGTCGCAGGTACACGAGCGGGCTCTACTTCCCCGGAATCCGCAGGTTCTGTCCCGGGTAAATCTTGTCCGGATGCGTCAGCATCGGCTTGTTCGCTTCGAAAATCTTCTGATACTCGTTGGCATTGCCGTAAAACTCCTTGGCAATCTTCGATAGCGTGTCGCCCTTCACAACCGTATAGAACTGCGCTGGCGGCTGCGACAAGTCAACCGTCATGTTGTCGTCAACCGCGGCCACGCCCTGAATGTTTCCGGCGGACAGGATGATCTTTTCCTTCGTCTCCTGGTCCTTGGCGACGCCGTAGACCTTGGCGGTCGCGTTGGCGCCGTCGTACGTGACCGTCAGGGCGGTGACCGTCAGGCCCATCGAGTCAATGTACTTCTCTATAGCGGTGGCCGCTTCGCGGTTGGCCTCGGCAATCACCGCCGGATCCGCCTGAGCGGAAGCCGGTGCGGCCTGCGCCTTTTTTCCGAACAACTTTTCTCCGGCATCCTTGATAAACGAAATGATTGACATCGAACGCTCCGTTGATTGACTGCTGCTGATTATTATCGGGCATGACGGCGGCTAGCCAGTTCTGCGCGAACCGACTCGACCGTGATTGTGGTGGCGCCGACCGATCTGGGCTGCGGCTTCCAGGCATGGCCATAGGCCACTTCGAAAGTCAGTTTAATGCGGCCGTCGTCTCCCCGTTGTGCTTCAAGTGCGGAGAGCAGATCGCGCGCCTGCCGGCTCGAAGGCAGCGACTGCGCGCGGTCGTCGCGTGGATTACCGCCCAGTGCGCGTACCTCTCGCAGCAGATCCCGAGGCGAGGCATAGGTCAGCGTGATCGCTTCCGCATCCATCACCGGCGTCACAAAGCCGCTCGCCACCATCATGTCGCCGAAATCGTGCATGTCGACAAACGGCATTGCGCGCGTACCGGGCAGTGTTGCCAGCGCTGCCGCGCGCAGCTCTTTCAGCGTGTCAGGACCGAAACAGCTGAACATCAGCAAGCCATCGGCTTTCAGGACTCGCTTCCACTCGGGAAAAACACTGTGCGGTTCGGGATGCCAGTGCAGCATCAGATTGGAGAACAGAAG